>CADBUH010000026.1 GCA_902797775.1 uncultured Erysipelotrichaceae bacterium
AACAAGGGCACTGCCTATCCTTCAGACAGTGCCCAGATAAAACTATGCCAATCGAATTATTTTCCGAAGAGAGAGAATAACTTAGCAAGTGCTAAACCGATTGTGTTAAAGTCCATAGCTTCATATGCACCACCTGTTGCCATTAATGATGTTCCTGTTAATGGATATGTAAATGCAACTAAGTATTGGAGTAAGAAGCCTGTGATGAATGAACCTAAGATACAGCTCTTTACACCACCATGGGCATTTGCATAAACACCAACTAAGCCTCCTTCGAAGAAGTTAATTTGAACACCTGGTAATACAACAGGAGAGAAGCCTGTAGCAGCCATGATAATAGTTGCTACGATAGAACCTAATAGAGAGAAGATGAAACCAAGCATTAAGCCAGTTCCAGCATAACCAAATGCTGTTGGATAGTCTAAGCCAAGAACGGAGTTAGGTAGTAATGTTTCAGCAATACCTGTGAATGCAGGAATTAATTCTGCAAGTAACATACGTACACCGTAGAGGATTACTGCAATACCACCACCGAATGTAACTGCTTGTAATAGATCATATACGATCCATGGAGTTCCACCAGAAATTTCATTAACAACTGCTGGTCCTGCAACGAATGTAAAGATGATATTTAATAAGAACATAGCAACTGCACAAGCGATGATTGGGTCTTTTAACCAAGATAATGATTTAGGTAGGCTAATGTCTTCTGTAGACTTTTGCTCACCCTTAAATAATGCATCACCTAATAAGCATGCAAGTGCTAATGGAACTGCAGATGGTACGAAGTTTGCGTGCGCATCTGTATAAGGTTTAATTAATTTAGCAGAAATGGTTGTAGCAATCCAGTAGTATACACCAGAAATGATACCACCAACGATAATCATTGTTGGACCGCTGAATCCATAGAAGCCCATAATACTAGCCATGAAACCTGTCCAGAAAATTTGGAGGTGCACAGTTAATGCAAGGTTCTTCCAAGGAGTAAATCTAGCAAGAAGAATATTTACAGCGAAACCAACGATAAACATTAACGCAGCTTCTGTACCATATTCTGCCATTGATGTACCATATACTGCCCAATAAAGTGGGAGTACACCTTGTACATTTAAACCACTTTGAACGAGTTGTGTTAATAAGTTAATAGGATCGCCAATAATCGTTGTACCTGCAGATAGGATTAAGTAACCCATCATGGTCTTAATTACACCAAGCATTGTATCTGCAAAAGACTTTCTTAGAATCAACAATCCGATTAATGCTATTAATCCTAGCATAATAGTAGGATTACCAAGAACGTTTGTAATAAAACTACTCATTTATTTTCCCCTTTCTAAAATTATTAATTATTATTTTTTCCAAGCTGCTGTTGGAGTTTGTGTTGCCCAAATTCCACCATCTAAGCCAATGGTTTGACCATTCACATAGTGCGCTTGTTCAGAGCAGAAGAATGTAACTAACTTAAATGCATCTTCTACATCACCAAATTCACGCATAGGAATTTGTTGTAACTTAGACTCTTCTCTATGTTGTGCAAAAATTTCATCCATCATAGGTGTCTTGATTGTGCCTGGTGCATAACAGTTAACACGGATATGATATGGTCCAAGTTCTGCTGCCCAGCAACGTGTCAAGATAATGAGTCCAGCTTTTGCTGCTCCATAAGCACCTGCTCCCGTATTTGGGAACGTACCAAGAATACTTGAAACGTTTAAAATATTCCCACCATTTTCCTTCATGTAAGGAATGACTGCCCTTGTACAATACATAGGACCTTTTAAATTGACATCAATCATTAAATTAATATGATTATCTGTCGACGTTTCAACCATCCCCTTATGAAGAACGCCAGCATTGTTGACTAGAATATCAACTCTGCCCCAATGTTTTCCGAAGTCATCAATTGCTTTTGTGACTGCTTCACTATCCGCAACATTTACACCATATGCTTTGAATTCATATTCATCTGCTGGTTTAACTTCTTCAACAATGTTTTTAATTGCGTCTTCATTTAAATCCATCAATGCAACTTTAGAGCCACATTCATGGAAACGTTTTGCTAAATGCTCGCCCTGTCCTTGAGCGGCACCTGTTATAATTACTACTTTTCCTTCAAATTCTTTTAAATTAACCATTGAGTATACCCTTCGATTTAAAGTATTCTTCTAGTTTCTCTTTTACTTCATTTTTATTAATGAAGTTATCAAGAACTACCACTTCATATCCGGTTAAGTCAATAGCATCACTTAGTTCTCTACCGATAACAACGAGATCGGCATCTGCTGCTGCGGCTTTACCGGTTGCAAGATCACTGTTTTCTACAGTTGCCTCAATCCCTAAATCTTTTAAAGCTTTTTGTGCATTCATCTTTAGAATTACACTTGAGCCCATACCACAGCCACAAATTGCTACTATTTTCATTTTTTGATTTCCTTTCCGTTAAAAATGTCCATTATAATTCGTCTATCGTTACATGTCGCGAAGTAGTCAATCATTGTTTCATCTTCAAATACTTCTGCAATTCTTTGAACAACTTTGACATGAGCGTTATCATTAATGCCTGCCAAACCAACAACGACTTTTACTGGATCATTTGTGCGATTTCCGAAATTTATAGGTTCGCTTAATGTAATAATCCCGACACCGCTTTTTATCACGTTTCCTCCGGGTCTAGCATGAGGCATTGCTAAACCTGGGCACAAAACTATATATGGTCCGAGATTTTCTACAGTCTCAATCATGTCATCTATATATTCCGATTTTACTCTGCCCTCTCTGACTAGGATTTCCCCTGTCTTCTTGACTGCATCTTGCCAACAAGATGCATCAACACCTAATTCGATGTCTGAAATATTCACAAGCTTTTCCATTGGTTTATTCTGCTAGACCGTCTACGATATCTTTGCCAGAACTAGCACCAATTCTAGTTGCTCCAGCTTCGATCATCTTTAGAGCGTCTTCGGTTGTACGAATTCCACCAGCAGCCTTTAAGCCTGTTTCTGGTTTAATGTGTGCACGAATTAGTTGAACATCTTCAACTGAAGTGCTTCTAGGAAGCATCTTTTTGAAACCAGTTGATGTTTTAACAATGTCAACTCCATTTGCTTCAGCAAGTTCACATGCTTTCACAATTTGCTCATCTGTTAATAGTGTTGTCTCAATGATTAGTTTGAGTAATACACCTTTATCGTGACAAGCTTTTGATACTCTTGCTAACTCATCATTGACGATGTCATAGTCGCCACCTTTTAGAGCGCCAACATTCATAACCATGTCAATTTCTTCTGCACCATTTTCAATTGCTTCTTTGGTTTCAATTTCCTTAATTTCTGGATAATCCATACCAAGTGGGAAGCTTACAACAGTACATACTTTGGTGTCTGTTCCTTTTAATGCAGCTGCTGCTGTTTTAACTAGTGTAGGAAGAATGCAGACACTCGCAAATCCATTTTCTGCAGCATCTTTGCAGAATTCTGTAATCTTGTCATATGGTTCACCAGGTGTTAGGTCTGTCTGGTCAATATATTTCGCAAGTTCCTTTTTATTCATTATCTTTTCCTCCTAACCCTACTTATCAAAATCAGCCATGATTTGGAAAGCAGCACTTGTTGCGATTCTTGAAACACCTGCTTCAACAAACGCAATTGCATCATCTTTTGTTCTAACTCCACCAGAAACCATTATTCCGATTTTGTCTCCAGCAAAGTCATGCGCTAATTTAACTTGGTCAACCGTTGTTGAAAAACCGAATCCCGGATTTGTTTTTAACATTGGGAAGCCAAGATCAATAGCCATTTCAATCGCTCTTTTTTGTTCATCTTCTGTTAATAGACTCGCAAAATAGAGTAGTTTGCAGACTTTATCACCCATGAGTTCAACACAAGGTTTTAAATCTTCTTTAACCTTATCGTATTGTCCTGATTTGAATGCTGAGACATCCATAGCGATATCACATTCGTCTGCACCATCTGCTAAAGCTTGCTTCAATTGTGCAAGTTTTGCTTCATGCGTATAACTTCCTAATGGATAAGAAATTACCGTACAAAGTTTTTTACCTGCAGCGTGAAGAATCTCAGCATTTGGCTTAATGTAAAATGGTTCTGTCAAAGTCATCGCAAAGTTGTAGTCTAAAGTCTTTGTGACAAATTCTTTGACTTGATCCATCGTAGGTGCTGGTGCAGCACCAATTGATGCGTCGATTAATCTCTCGACATCACCCTTTGTGACAGTCATAAATCTACCTCCTTTTTTTAAAATTATGACAATGGGATTCCCATCTACTTTTTAAGTTAGTAAAAATGTAAGCGCTTGTATATCGCAAGTTTTTGCAAGATATTGCGGAAATAAAATGACAGAAATTATAAAAATACAAGTGAATTTTTTATCATGTTTTCGCGTATATAAATAAAATATTTTTAATAAAAAAATAGCGAATTACACTTTCGTAATTCGCTATACTTTTATAATTTTTTTCTAAATGATTATGCTTCTCCAGCTGCGTCTTGATAAAGTGAGATAATCCAATCTCCATTTATAGTTGGGAATCGTTCATTATCGATTTCAAATAATTCTTCATTCTCTGCCATCTCTTCTTCTATCATTGCGATTGGAATATGGAAACTCATTCCCTTATCATCTGCTCTAACATTAATCTTCATTACACCATTGGTTGTATGTTGGTATTCAATGGATGTAACATCTTCTGCAGTTCCTTTTTTATTATCAATAAATTCGATAAAGCAATCATATTTCGCTAATTCAACTAATACATCGTTTACACCATCTTCTAAGATTTCAATCTTCTCTACAAATTCATGTAAGGTTGGACAACGTCTTAATGTATAACCAATATCCGATAAAGGTTTACTAATTTGTAATAAAGAAGAACCTGGTAAATCATTGGATAACCATAAAACAAAACGATGTGGTTTATCAATATAAACAAGTGGAAACTGATTCATAAATTCTTTTTTACAATGTGGACAAGAAACACGAAATAAATCTCCTGATACACATGCATCTCTTAAATCAGGATCTTCTTCTACATTAATCATGTCATAAATTGTCGCTTCAAAATCCTTACCACAATAAGGACAAGCATAGGTTACTAATCTACTTTTACTCATCTTCTTAACTCTTTAAAGAGAATACATCAAACCCTATTCCAAATTCATGTCCATGTTTGATAATCTCTCTCATCGCTTTCTCATCTTCTATTGATAAATGATTCCCTGTGAATATCGCTAGTAATCGTATTTCATCTCCAATTAAATAAGGAAGTGCACGACATAGTTCATTCTCTTGTATTGTTTTTTCTTCTTCTGGAATCGCCACAAATCTTCCTTCTACAAATGGTCCATTAAATTGTATTAGTTTCATATTATATTCCTTAATATAGGAATTCGATAACATTCCAACTTTTACAATATCTGGATAAAAGTAATTACGTACTTCATCTAATCTTTGATCCGTTCTTGTAAGTTCTAATTCCGAATCTATTTCAGGTTCATTCTTTTCTAACCAAGCTAGATTTTTCTTTGTCATTTGGATAGTAGGATAAATCAATCTTACTTCACAATCTAAGATATCCTCTGGGTTATAGATACCTAAGATATCTTTTTTACGTAGTCCTTTTGAACAATGATCCCAATCATTTCCTACTGATAAAACATGAAACTTTAATAAACCTTCTTTATCTATATGGGTTGAACACACCACAAAACAATCTTCTTCTGAAATCGAAATCTTATCGCTTAATTGTTCGGTAAGACTATCTACTTCAATCACAAGATATTGGTGATAATAGTCATTAAAATATAGTTCTTCAATTTGCATATACCCATTTTAGCATATGTCATTTCTTATCGCTTAGAATGTGCAATAAAAAAGTAGCTTTCGCTACTTCCTTATAGTGGTCTACCACAATAGGTACAATTTGTTTGGTTTAATTCATTTGGCCCTAAACAATGTGGACATATTTTCTTATTTGGATCATAGTACCCTTTCTTCCACATTCTTAATGCATTAACACAATCATTTCCAGGGGCTACTGCATAAGTCAACATCATAGGTTTATCTAATTTCTTTAAAACTAAACCACATTGTCCAAACGCATTCCCTTCTCTTTGTCCTTCGAGTGGTACTACATCTTCAATTTCATCTCTATTAAATACACGATAATGTTTCCCTTGGTTCCATAATAGCCACTCATCACCTACATAGAATGCTTTACTCTTTGCGATTTCTTTAAAATCTTCTTGTTCAAAAGATTCTAAATCACCTTGACGAACAATCACATTCTTAAGTGCATTCACTTTTCCTTTAGACATTACATACGCAATAATCCAACCGATAAGAAATAGGACTAACGTAAGGATAATCGCAGTTAAGAGTCCTGTATAGAAACCTCTACCAAAGAAAGCATAGGTTAAAAATATTCCAATCACACAAATCGCTATGACAAATTTATTCCAATTGGAACTCATGAATTTCTTTTGAATCCTTTTTAGATTTGTTTTTCTTTTACTCATCTTGTTGTCCTCCAATTAATACTCTTATCGCATAACTTGCGGCTAGTAATCCAGCTTCCGCTGGAACAAAGATTACACTCGCAGGGGGAATCCGATCTTTTCTTGTTTCCCCTTCTGGATTTACTTCTTTATTTTGAACGATTGGTTTTTCACTTGAGAATAATACTTTAATATCTTCGTTTAATCCTCTTTTTCTCACAAGAGATCGTACACTTCTCGCTAGAGGATCTCCACTTGTCTCAAAGAGATTCTTAATGACAACCTTTGAAGGATCCAATCGATTTCCCATCCCTAAGGAAGAAATAAATGGAATGCCCTTCTTTTGACAAATCTCCATTAAATCAATCTTAGAAGTAACTGTATCAATCGCATCAATCACAAAGTCTGTTTCTTGAACCATTTCTATGTTTTCTTTATCAAGAAATACTTCTTTACAGATTACTTCACAATCCGGGTTATAGGAATGTATACGCTCTTTCATAGCGATACATTTCCCTATTCCGATTGTATCATGAGTCGCCATAATTTGTCGGTTTAAGTTTGATTCTGACACAACATCTTTATCCACTAAGATAAGTTTTCCTATCCCTGTACGCGCTAATGCTTCCGCTGCATAGGAACCTACACCACCAACTCCTGCTACTAGGACACATTTCGTTTCTAAAAGATTTGTCTTTTCTTCTCCGATTAATAATTGAACACGTTCTAATCTTTCTTTGCCCATAGATGTATTTCCTCTTTAATACGTGCTGTATCTTTTTCATCTAATACTTCAAACCAATGTACAGGCATTTGATGGTTTAACCATGTATATTGTTTCTTTGCGTAATTACGAGAATGTTTAGCAATAAGTTGTTCCACTCCTTCAATGGTACATTCTCCTTCATAATACGCTTTCCATTCTTGATAACCGATGCCTCTTAAACCTGGATCCTCAAAGGTATATCCTTTGTCTAATAAAGCTTTAACTTCTTGTTCTAAGCCATTTTGAATCATTTGATGAACTCTTTGATTGATACGTTCATATAATACTTCTCTAGGCATTGTACATCCCGCAATGAATATATCATAAATCGGTTCATGGGTTTGTTTCGCAATTTGTTCACTTTGTGGTGTTCCACTACGCATCGCAATAGTTAAACTTCTTAATAATCGTCTACGATTATTTAGATGGATCTTCGTTGCTTGAAGAGGATCTACCACACATAATTTTTCATAAAGTTCTTCATTAGAATATTGTTCTAATTCTTCTTCTACAGAAGATCCTTCTTCCTCGATAAATTCATAATCATAGAGACACGATTTTAAATAAAGTCCTGTCCCTCCGACAATCATAGGGATTGATTCTATCTCTTCTATTTTTTCACGTGCCATTTGTTGGAAGGTTTTTACCGTATACTGTTCATTCGGATTTAAGATATCTAAAAGATGATGGACAATACCTTCTTTTTCTTCTTCTGTAATCTTACCTGAACCAATATCTTCTCCTCGATAAACTTGAATCGAATCTCCACTAATAATTTCTGTCTTTAATTCCTTCGCAAGTTGAATGGAAAAAGAGGTCTTTCCACTAGCGGTAGGTCCTGCAATCACCAATACCTTTTTCACCTTAAAAACTCCTTCGTTAATTCACTTTCATCTAGAATCACAAAGGTAGGTCTACCATGTGGACAATGATAAGGATTCTCACAAGTATGAAGTTGTTCAACGACTTCCTTCATCTCTTCAAGAGTTAATGTACGATTAAAACGAATTGAGTGATGACAAGCCATTGTCGCTATCTTCTTTTTCTCTATCTTTTCATATTTTGATTCTCTTTCATTCTTAAAGTTTTCAATCACTTCTTCTAAGAATGGAACATCATGAATTTCTTTCATCCATAGTGGTACTTCACGAAGGATGATGGTATCTGAACCAAATGGTTCAAAGGATAGTTGTAACTCTTCTACCTCTTTATTTAATTCCTCTATTCTTTGTACTACATCATTACCGACCATTAATGAAATTGGCACAAGTAATTCAGTTGTAGGTTGTGTATGATTAAGCGCTCTTAAGATTTCTTCATAATGAACTCTCTCTTGGCAAGCGTGTTGGTCTAATACCGCAAGTCCCTTCTCGGTTTCACATAGAATAAATTTACGATGTAGTTGGCCAATGACACGCATTTCAGGGAGTTTGTCTTGGTGTTCGATAACCACAGGTTCCTTAACCTTTTCTTCATACTGAACAACAGGTTTTTCTTCAATGAAGTCTTCTTTCTCTACTTCTTTTACATATGGTTTGGTGAGAACTTCATCCGTATCTAGTCTTAATTCTTCATAGATCGGTGTAATCGTTTTTTGTGGTTCTACCTTAGGAGCGAGTAATGTATTCTTTAAGACATTTCGTATTTCATCTTTCAATAAATATTCAAGTTGTTTTTCTTTGGAGATTCTTACTTCCCATTTTGATGGATGTACATTCACATCTAATAATTGTGAATCCATTTGAATATCTAATACCACAATTGGATTTCTTTGTTTCACTATAAAATCTTCATATCCATCCAAGACTGCTTTATAAAGACGATAGGTTTTCACCATACGATGATTTAAAAAGATATGCATGAAATTTCTTGTGCTACGTGTAATCGATGGTTTTACAATATATCCTTTTACTTGGTAATCAAAGTCTTCAAAGGAAACTGGTATCGCATTCTCTGCGACTTCTTTTCCCCACGCAAGATACATGACTTCTAAAAGATTCCCTTGTCCTGTTGTCGCAAAAGCTTCTCTTCCATTACTAATAAAACGGAATGCGATTTCCGGATGACTTAACGCAAATTTAATGATGATATCTTGAATTAAAGAATTTTCATAAGCACCACTCTTTAAGTGTTTTAAACGTGCTGGAGTATGGTAAAAAAGGCCTTCTACGGTTACTTCCGTTCCTTGATTAAAAGGATATTGCATCGCAGAAACCGTCTTTCCATATTCAATCTTTATACGTGTTGATGAATTTCCATCCGAAGTGGTTAGAGTTAGTTTTGAAACGGAGGCAATGGAAGGAAGTGCTTCCCCACGAAAGCCCATTGTATGAATGGAAAATAAATCATCCGAAGATTGAATCTTCGATGTCGCATGGCGTAAGAACGCTTTCTCCGCATCCTCACTATCCATTCCTACCCCATTATCACTAACGGTAATCTTATCTAATCCACCTTCTTCTACTACGATATCGATTCTTGTACTACCAGCGTCAATCGCATTTTCCACAAGTTCTTTTACGACACCCATTGGTCGTTCCACAACTTCTCCAGCCGCAATCATATTCGCAGTAAATTCATCTAATTGTCTAATTTTTCCCATATTTTTACCTTTTCCAATTATACCATGCACACCTATAATAGTGATGGAGAACCTATGCGTTTAAAACAAGAGTATCGTGAGACAACTGTTATCAATAAATCCAAGTTTATCGCTTGTGTTTTACCGTGTCGTACGGATGAAGAAGCACGTGCTTATATTGAGACAATCAAGAAGGAATATAATGATGCTTCACATGTATGTACAGCTTATATGGTTGGCCCTAACAATCAAATTCAACGTTCAAGTGATAATAAAGAACCCGCAGGTACAGCAGGTGTTCCCATGTTAGAGAGTATTAAGAAGAGTGGAATTGATGGTGTATGTGCTTGTGTTGTACGTTACTTTGGAGGTATCAAGTTAGGTGCAGGTGGATTAATACGTGCTTATTCAGGTAGTGTCTCAAGTGCCTTACAACACGCAAAAAAGATTGAAGAAAAAACCGTTTATGTGTATGAACTTGTTTATCCATATGATTTATCAGGTACTTTAGAAGGATGGTTACGAAGAAATACACTTTCCCAAGAGTTCACTTATGAAGATCAAGTTCATTGTCTCTTTACGATTGAAGATGAATCCACCATCCTCAATACCATCCAAGATCTCACAAAAGGTTCCTTAACCCCAATAAAAGTAAGAGAAGAAATAAAAGAAATAGATTTACCATAATCTATTTCTTTTTAATACGTATATTTAAATCAACTGGTAAATAAATACCTGGAACAGAACCAACATCCGAATATTGCCACATGGAATAAATATATGGGTAAGGTTCTTTTTCTGTGGTAAACGATGCGACCCAGAATTCCGTATTATCTTGTAAATTTTCCATATATAAGTTATTCATCAACCAATCTGCACTATCATAGACTATTGGTGTATAACCAGCTTCTCTGATCACATTTGTAAAGGCCATTGTGTTGGCTGTGATTTGTTCTTTGGTTAAATCTTTAATACGATCATGATTTGTCACATATTCCATATCATACGCAATTCCTGCACCAATCGTATAATTTTTCGCAAGATGTAATACATATTCTGCTTCTTTGATTGCTTCTTCAACGGTTCTAGCTTGCGAAAAGAAATAAAGCCCAATTTCAAGTCCTACTTCACTTGCCCCTTGTAGATAAGAATATACTCTTTCATCTTCATGGATGATTCCACTTTCATATCCTCGATAACCAGCACGAATCATCACAAAATCAATTCCCGCATCTTTTACTTGTTGCCAATTGATATCTGCTTGATGATAACTCACATCAATCCCTACATCCGATGTATATGTATCATCTTCATAATATAAATAATTATCAAAATAGAATTTTGAAAAATCATACTCATGTTTATATACAGGATCTACATATGGTTCTGGTGTTACTACAGTAATTTCAGGGTAATGTTTTTTCGTAAGAAGATTGATAATCCATCCAATTACACTAAAGGATAAAACCACAATAAGGATAAGAATTATAATACGTTCTGGTTTAATTCTTCGTTTCTTCGTCATGGATTAGATTATATCATTGCCTATCCTTATAAAGAAGTGTTCTGTTAAACTTAAGACATGAATTATATTCACTATTATGATTCTCCTTTAGGAAAGATTACACTCGCAAGTGAAGGAACACATCTAATAGGTTTATGGTTTGAAAACCAAAACCATTATGGTTCGACACTTTCTTTTCCTATTGAAGAAAAGAATTTACCTATCTTTCATGAAGTATCATTATGGTTAAAGGATTATTTTAAAGGTGTCCTTCCTTCTTCTATTCCACCGATAAAGTTATATACAACTCCTTTTCGAAAAAACGTTTATGATACTCTTCTTACCATTCCTTATGGCACAACCACAACCTATGGAGAAATCGCTTCTAGGATATCGAAAAAGAAAATGTCCGCACAGGCAGTTGGTAACGCCATCGGACATAACCCTATTTCCATTATCATTCCTTGTCATAGAGTTATTGGAAAAGACGGAAGTCTTGTTGGATATGCAGCAGGATTAGAAAGAAAGAAGAGATTATTACAATTAGAAAATATTCTTCTATAGGCATAAGAAAAGCAGTTGTTTAATCACAACTGCTTATTCATTATTCTCCTTCTTCGTCTACTTTTACTAAATCTGTATAGGCGATATCCGTAGGTGTTTCACGTCCAAATAACATTGTGAGAACACTCGCTACTTGTGTTTGATCATTCATAGAACTGATACGACCTTCCATACCAATAAATGGTCCAGATAGAATCTTAACGGTATCTCCTACTGTGAAGTCAACCACAATCTTCGCATCACTTTGACCGAGACGTCTTAAGATAGAATCCATTTCAGATGGAGAAACTGGGAATGGTTTTGCACCACCACCAGAAGATCCAATGAATCCTGTAACACCTGGTGTATTACGTACAACATACCAAGCTTCATCTGTCATACGCATTTCTACGAAGATATAACCTGGGAATAAGTTACGCATCTTAGATACTTGTTTCCCATTCTTAATTTCAATATCTTCTTCTTCCGCAACGATAATACGTAATAAGTTATCTTGAATACCCATACTTTCAACACGACGTTCAAGATTTTCTTTTACTCTATTTTCGTGTCCAGAATATGTATTTACGACATACCAACGTATTTCTTCTTCTGCTGGTTTATTAACTTCTGACATATCCTACGCTCCTATTCCCATTGCACGTAATACAAACGTTACAACGAATTCACATACAACAAAGAAAAGCGCAAAGAATAATACGAAGATTAATACTTCAACAGAGTTTGTTCCAATATCTTTCCACTTTGGCCAACGAACACGTTTCGCTTCTTTTTTAATACCACTCCAACTAAATGTTTTATCCATAGTTGCCTCCTATTTTGTTTCCTTATGAAGTGTCTTTTTATTACACTTTGGACAATATTTCATAAGTTCTAAACGTTTTGAACTATTCTTCTTATGTGATGTTGTGTAATTTCTAGAAAGACATACACTACAAGCTAATATTACTTTATCATCCTTTGCCATAAAAAAAAGAACTCCTTTTGTTCACCAACATAATAGCACCCCTATTCCCTAATAATCAATATAAAAATAAAA
>CADBUH010000027.1 GCA_902797775.1 uncultured Erysipelotrichaceae bacterium
GGAGCACGCTATCGTTATGATATGCAGAAAGAGGGAAGAAAGACCTTAAAAGAAGCGGATATTGAACGGATTGAAGGAAGTCGTATTCAATATGTACAAATTATGGCTGACTTAAATGGAGGGCTCTTTATTGATCGTCTCGCTGTACAAACATGGATGCGTAATATAACATATCCAATTACCTTCCTAGACTTTGAATGGGAACGTTATGCGATTCCACCATATAAAGGGATGAAACCATTTGATGTATTACCGTTTGAATATTCCATTCATATTATGAAAGAGGATGGAAGTCTAGAACATAAATGTTTCTTATCCATTCATGATGAACGAGAAGCTTTCGCAAAAGGATTATTAAGAGATATTCCTAAGGAAGGAACCTTAATTGCCTATAATGCGATTGGAGCAGAAATGATTCGGATTCAAGAATTAGCGAATCAATTCCCAGAACTAAGCGAAGGATTATTAAATTTAAATGAACGTATGAAAGATCTTCAATTTCCTTTTGAGATAGGACTTGTCTATGATACACGTATGAAAGGATCTTGGTCCTTAAAGTCGATTATGGGAATGATGGATGATACAGGATATGAAGATTTAAATATTGCCCAAGGTATGGAAGCCGTCTATAACTGGAGGATACTTGATAAAGATGAAGATGAGTCAAGTGCACAAAGAATTATTGAAGAATTAAAGGCATATTGTAGTATGGATACGTACGCTATGACGGTTGTCTACAAATGGTTAAAAGAACTCGTTAAATAAATAGAATGTGCTATAATAAAAGTAGAAATAACCTGGAAAGGACTTTACTTTGAATACAATCATTACAAAAAATTAAAACAGTCATATAAACCTCTTTTCAAAGAGGTTTTCTTTTCAATGCATATATACAGAAAGTGAGGATATCTTATGCGTTTTGAATTAATTGGAAAAAATGTAAACATTACAGAAAGGGTTCAAGAACAAATTGAAAAGAAATTATCGAACTTAGATAAGTATCTGATTATTGATGGAGATACCATTGCCCGTGTTGTTGTAAAAGAAAATCCAAATGATAAAAAGATAGAAGTGACCATCCCTACAAAAGTAGGACTCTTACGTGCAGAAGTTGTTCATGAAGATTTATACGCTGCTTTAGACTTAGCAGTTGATAAATTAGAGGATCAAATTCGTAGACAAAAGACGAGATTAAACCGTCGTCATAAAGAATCTTTAGCAGAGACCTTCATCATTGAAGAAAAAGAAGAAGAGGAAGATATTCCAGTACGTACAAAGATGGTATTTGCGGAAACAATGGATTTAGATGAAGCAATTATGCAGATGGAACTATTGGATCATAATTTCTTTATCTTCACCGATGAAGAAAGTGGAAATATCGCTGTTGTCTATCGCAGAAAGAGCGGTGGCTATGGCTTACTAGAAACAACAAAAGAATAAGAAAAGCATAATGAAAGGGTTCACTAAGTGAACCCTTTTTCTTTTTATAGAATACTTAAGATAAGATATACCGTTCCCATGGCTAAGATACCAGGGATAAAGGAACTTGATTGGTTATAAAGATAAGATAAGATACAAACTAAGATAACATTATATAAATACGTTTGAATTAAT
This sequence comes from uncultured Erysipelotrichaceae bacterium, assembly GCA_902797775.1. Lineage (GTDB taxonomy): Bacteria > Bacillota_I > Bacilli_A > Erysipelotrichales > Erysipelotrichaceae > Bulleidia. The sequence goes on from CADBUH010000027.1 coordinate 1,615, forward strand.
AATGTTGTCTCAAAAGGTGTAAATAGAAGTGTATAAACTAATCCAAAGGAAAACCCAGATACTAAGATAATTAATAATTCTTTTTCACGGATATCTAAGTGATCCGTTAAACATTTAAAGCAAATATTTACAATAAAAGCTTGAATATAAGAATAGGCAAGTAAGATTACAGGAAAGGCAAAGAAATATTTGGAGAGGGTATCTTTATCAGGTAATAGCATCTTTCCTTGTAGGAAAGAACGATTAAAGAAGGCCCATCCTCCAATGAGAATAAAACCAATTAAGGTATATAGAATTGTATCTCCTACATGTTCTTTACAACGATTATAGTGAATACCAAAAAGATTCCAATCATAGATGATGAGAATCCAACCTGCAAGTGTAAATGCGAAGGTAAAGGCAATGGTTTCATTACCTGTAAAGGATTCAATGAGTTTTTCTATAAATGGAATTCCAACTAATATCAGTAAAGAAATTACAATTCTTTTAATTGATAATCTTGAAATTGGTTGTGTCAAAATTTCTCCTTTGAAAGAGGGGAATCTTTTCTCTTTCATCAAATATGATAAGTGAACGGGATTTTGTTTGCAAGTCTCAAGACCAATCCATTTTTTACTTTTTCTAAAAAGGGACAATAATAAAATTAAGGAGCTTCATTATGTTTTTTATTTTGAATGCTGAGGTCGAACATACAGAATCCCCCTAGAAAAAGGAGGAACAATGAAACAATATTCTACTCAGCAACGCGAAATAGTGGTGGAAAGAATCGCAATTGAGTATCGCCGCTCACAAAAACACCTTGATTTTTATCAATATACGAATTGTATACGTGAAAATCAAAGTGCTTATAATTCGGATCTTCATTATGTCCAAGAAGTGGATCGAAGTTTAAAGAACTGTTCAATAGACACGCAAAAAATAATACGTCATGGATATTTAGAAATTGCAGAGCCGAAATGGTATTTGGAGTTTTATACGCGCTCGGCATATTATCGATTACGAAAGAAAGCAATAGAGGAATTCCTTAATTGCTTGGATTTATAATTGGTGCTATATTCAAATATAGAGATTAGAAAGTAATATACTCAGGAGGATTCATATGTTAAAAGGTATTGCTGCATCACAAGGAATTGCCATTGCTAAGGTATATAAATTAGAACCGCCAGTTCTAAATATTGTAAAACGCGATTCTAATCCACAGGAAGAGTTAGAAAAATTAGACCAAGCATTTACAAAAACAATAAAAGATATTGAGAAAATCAAAGATGTTGCTTCCAAACATCTTGCTGCGGAAGAACTTGCGATATTTGATGCGCATCTCATGATGGCGAATGATCCAGAGTTACGTAATCAAATTGAAGCAATGATTAAAAATGATAATGTAAATGCAGACTATGCTGCAGATGCTGTCGCAACCCAAATGATTGCGATGTTTGAATCAATGGATAATGAATATTTCCGTGAAAGAGCAGCAGATGTCAAGGATGTTACTTACCGTCTTAACTGCAATATTGCTGGTGTAGAAATACCTAACTTATCTACGCTTGATGAGCCTGTTATTGTAGTTGCACGTGATTTAACACCATCTGATACAGGATCATTAAATAAAGAGTTTGCAAAAGGCTTTGCGACAGAAATAGGTGGTCGTACAAGTCATAGTGCAATCATGGCTAGATCTTTAGAAATCCCTGCAATCGTAGGAGCAAAAGGTATCTTAGAAGCGGTTAAAACAGGAGATGTCTTAGTCTTAGATGCGATTAATGGGGAAATCATTGTGAATCCAACTGAGGAAGAAATTAAAGTTTATACAGAAAAGAAAGAACAATTTGAAACGGAAAAAGAAGCATTAAAGGCACTTAAAGATCAACCATCGATTTCAAAAGATGGACATAAGGTAGAACTTGTAGGAAATATTGGTTCTTATAATGATGTACAAGGTGTATTAGATAATGGTGGTGAAGGAGTTGGTTTATTCCGTACCGAATTCCTTTACATGCAAAGTGAAGATGACTTCCCAGATGAAGAAACCCAATTCAATGCGTATAAAGCAGTATTAGAAGGAATGAAGGGTAAGAAAGTCGTTATTCGTACACTTGATATTGGTGGCGATAAGAAGTTAAAGTACTATACCTTTGATGAAGAAATGAATCCATTCTTAGGTGTACGTGCTATACGTTTCTGCTTAATGAAGAAGGATATCTTCCGTACACAATTAAGAGCTCTTCTAAGAGCGAGTGCGTATGGACAACTTGGGATTATGTTCCCAATGATTGCGACCTTAAATGAATTCCGTGAAGCAAAACAACTCTATAACGAAGAAAGAGAAAAACTCATCCAAGAAGGTATTCCAGTTGGAGATAATGTAGAAGTAGGTATTATGGTTGAAATTCCTGCAGCGGCTGTTCTTGCAGATCGTCTTGCTAGAGAAGTTGACTTCTTCTCCATTGGAACCAATGACTTAATCCAATACTCTATGGCAGCGGACCGTATGAGTGAACCAGTATCTTATCTCTATCAACCACTTAACCCATCCATCTTACGTCTTGTTAAGATGGCGATTGATGGCGCACATGCTCATGGTAAATGGTGTGGTATGTGTGGTGAGATGGCTGGTGATGAAATGGCAGTACCACTTCTTCTTGGTTTAGGACTTGATGAATTCTCTATGAGTGCTACTTCGATTTTAAAAGCACGTAAGTTAGTTACTGAGTTAAGTTATGAAGAGATGAAAGAAGTCGCAAATGAAGCACTTAACTTAGATACGATGGAAGAAGTAGAAGAACTACTTAAGAAGAAAATCTAATAGTGTATAATATGAGGTGTGCATAGCACACCTTATTTTTATGAAAAAAGTATTATTTATTTCTAGTACAGGTGGACATTTAACAGAACTATTACAGTTAGAAGAACTGTTTTCGTTCTATGATTTTCATATTATTACAGAGAAGACAGACGCAAACCTTTCTTTAAAAGAGACTTATGGAAAAGACAAGGTGGATTTTCTAGTCTATGGGACGAGATCGCATCTTATCTCTTATCTTTTTAAATTTGGCTATAACTGTTTAAAATCTTTATACTTTTATTACAAATTAAAACCAGATGTCATCGTTACAACAGGAACGCATACTGCGGTACCTATGTGTAAGATTGCGCATTGGCATAAGAAGAAAGTTGTATGGATTGAAACATTTGCGAATGCGACAACACCTACAAAAGCTGGACAGATGATTTATCCAATTGCGGATTTATTTATTGTGCAATGGGAAAGTATGTTGAAGGTATATCCGAAAGCAGTTTATAAGGGGTGGATATTCTAATGATACTTGTAACACTAGGAACAAATGATAAGAGCTTTAAACGATTATTAGATGCGATTCATCATGCAATGCAAGAGCATCTTATTGAAGATGAAGTAATCGTTCAAGCAGGTTATACAAAATATCAGGATGATCATATGGAGATCCATGATTATTTTGATCATGAAGAATTTGAAACGTATCTAGAGAAAGCAGATCTTATTATTACACATGGTGGTGTAGGAACGATTATGACAGCCTTACAAAAAGGAAAAAAAGTTCTTGCGGCAGCTCGCTTAGCAGCTTACCAAGAACACGTCAATGACCACCAAACGCAAATTCTAGAAGCATTTGATGAAGCAGGTTATTTAATCTATATGAAAGATTTAAAGGATTTAAAACCTTATTTTGAACGATTAAAGAACTTTGAACCAAAACCATATGTTTCAAACCAAAAACAATTTGTATCGGATTTAAAAGAATGGATTGATACCCATTAACCGATATACGGAATATATGGATAGGTAGAAGGAACATAGAAGGCATGAAGATCATTTAATCTTAGACAACCTAACGTTCTACCTGAACAACACCCACAATCAATATGAAATATCTTTGAATCTTTACGATGGATAATTTGTCCATCGTATTCTTTTCCGTAGATAAAGGTTGGAATATGTCCTACAATCATTGTCTTATTTGAGTAGGGATTATCATCTAAACCAATATGGTCCCATAATAAGATATTTGGATCGACTTCAGCGATATGGGTATTTGGGATAGGATTTCTTCCCATTCCAGCGTGAACGAATAAGAAGTTTGTTTCACCAATGGATAATTCTTTATAGATAGGACAACGTTCTAGATAATATTTCATTTCATGACAAGTAGGTAAATCTAATTCCATGAATTGGTCTAAGGTGATTAAACCACCATTACGATGGAGCCAATTAAAAAGATCATGGTTTTCTAAAACATTAAGATGACCAGGATTAATATGTTCATTAATTAAGTCATCCATATAATGTAAAAACCATACATCATGGTTTCCTAAGATCAGATGTATATTTGGATGTTTCATGATTTCTAAATAAAGAGGAATCGGAGAATCCCCACGATCACATACATCTCCTAGAATATAAAGTTCATCATAATCATTAAAACTTATAAGTTCTAGCATCTGATCAAATTCTTCTTTACAACCATGAAGATCACTCATGACATAAGTCGACATACGTAAATGATAGCATATAATTCTTTTAGAACGAGAAAGTTTGTATTATAATAAAAGACGCTTAAAAGAAGGGTGGTATGAATTATGGGAAGAGCACATGAAGTACGTGCAGCAAGTATGGCTAA
>CADBUH010000028.1 GCA_902797775.1 uncultured Erysipelotrichaceae bacterium
CAGCAGAAGGTGGATTAAAAGTAGGTGTAGGTTCTTCTACATCAATCAGTGCATCTGATGCAGATGCAGACAAAGACGGATCTGTTCAATACAATACTACATTCGCTGGTATCGTATTAGATGGTGATGTAATTAAGTATTTATACTTAGACGTTGCTCAAGATTCTGTTAAGTTCGGTGTTGATGGAACATTAGTTTCCACAGCAGACCAAGCTACTCCAACAAAGAGAGAAAAAGAAGATGCTTATGGCATGAAGAGTGCTTCTCCAATTGGAAAAGAATGGTTCGAACAAGTTGAAGGCTTTGAACAATGGGCAGTTGGTAAAACATTAGACGAAGTTCTAAATACACCAACAGAATTAGATGGTGCACATACAGTTGCTACAGATGAAGATTTAAAATCTGTTACAACAATCAGTATTGATGGTATGTTAGCAGCTGTTAAAGCAGCAGCAGACAATGCAGTTGCAGTTGATGGCGTTGCTCAAGTAGGTGTTGGTTCTAACACTTCTCTATCTATGGCTGAAGCAAGTGCTGATTCTGATGGAAAAACACAATCTAATGTATGTTATGCTATCGCAGCTCTTGATGGCGATGGAAAAGTAGTATTCGTTCAAACAGACGTTGCTCAAAACTCCGTTAAGTTCGATAAAGAAGGTAAGATCTTAGGTGATGCAGCAGTTGCTCCAACAAAGAACGAAAAACAAGATGCTTATGGTATGAAGAGTGCTTCTGCTTTAGGCAAAGAATGGTTTGAACAAAACGAAGGCTTCGAAGCTTGGTGTGTAGGTAAAACATTAGCTGATATCACAGCTACACCTACAGAACAAAATGGTGAACACATGGTTCCGGCTGATGAAGATCTAAAGACAGTTATGTCTATTGATGTTACAGCTCACTTAAAAGCTCTTGATGATGCTTCTCAAAACCTATCTGCTTTAAACTAATTAAGTCTTAAGCAATAAGTTCAAAAGCCCACAGGAATAACCCTGTGGGTTTTCTTTTATCTATGATTTGATAGAATTATCAATGGGGGAAAGAACTTATGAAATATGGAGAATCGATATTTGATATCTGTTATCTAGTCTTTGCGCTTGGTGTAGGTTTTTATTTATTAAAGAATAATAAGAATGAAGTAGATCGGTTAATGGGCCTAGCAGCGGTTATATTAGGTGCTGGGGATGCTTGTCATCTTGTGCCTAGAGTATTGAATTATTTCATTGATTCTGATTTTATGATGGCTTTAGGAGTTGGTAAGTTTGTCACATCCATTACAATGACCATCTTCTATATCTTTATGTATTATATTTATTTAAAACATTATAAGTTAAAAGAAAATAAACAATTAACTTATCTTTTATATGGTTTAACTTGTGTTCGTATTATCCTTTGTTTATTCCCACAAAATCATTGGTTTGAAAATGAAGGAAGTGTTACTTGGGGAATTCTTCGTAATCTTCCATTTGTGGTGATGGGATGCTTAATGGTTTTACTCTATTACCAAGTTCATACAAAAGAACCAATCTTTAAAAACATATGGTTATATATCTTATTATCATTCTTATTCTATATACCAGTTGCGGTAGGGGCTTCTCTTCTACCAATGTTAGGGATGTTGATGTTACCTAAAACCATCTGTTATATCTTAATCTTGGTAGCCTTTATCAAAAGACATCAAGTTGCCTAGACACACAAGTAAAACTTGTGTGTTTTTATGTTACTATTTCATTAGTGGGGTATAAATTATGAAATATCAAATATCAGAAAAAGTTCAAAATGCACTTAATGCGTTAACAAAAAAAGAAGATGTATTAAAGGCGGTTCAATTTATGGAGGATGATCAAGAAGAGATTATCCAAAAACAGATTGAACTTACTTTAATACCAGCACCTACTTTTCAAGAAGAGAAGAAGGCAAAACGTCTATTAGAAATGTTTCAAGAAGAAGGACTTGAAGATTGTCATATTGATGAATATGGGAATGTAGTAGGAATTCGAAAAGGAACAGGTAATGGAAAGACGGTATTAGTCGAAGGACATATGGATACGGTTTTTCCAATGGATACAGAATTAAAGATACGTAGAGAAAATGGATGGATTTATTGTCCAGGTATTGTGGATGATACAAGAGGATGTGCTGCTGTATTATCAACCATAAGAGCTTTAAATCATGCGCATATTCAAACAAAAGGAGATATTCAATTTGTAGGAACTGTTCAAGAAGAAGGAATGGGTGCCTTAAGAGGAATGCAATATTATGTTCAACATCATCCTGAACTAGACGCATCGATTTCAATTGATGGTTCTGGTTATAAAGAAATCACTTATGAAGCAACCGGTATTCAAACCTATGAATTTACCTTCCATGGGATTGGAGGACACGCTTATGGTGCATTTGGAGAAATCGCAAATCCAATTCATGCCTTAGGTAGAGCGATTGAAAAGATCTCCAAGATTGAAGTTCCAAGTGATCCTAAAACAACCTTTGCGGTTACTGGTATCTATGGTGGTTCATATGAATCGATTCATGCGATTGTGGATAAAGCTACCTTTACTTTAAAC
>CADBUH010000029.1 GCA_902797775.1 uncultured Erysipelotrichaceae bacterium
AGGAAAGAATGCAGAAGTTGTGAATGCGTTCTTAGCGTATCCTGGACAAAATGTTGTCTTAGTTTCTAGAGAAGGCTTCGCATGTACATATAGTATTGAAGAAATACCTTCTACCAATGTTAAATCAAAAGGTGTAAGAGGTATTAAACTTGGAAAAGAAGATGCATTAGCGAGTGCTTGTGCAGTAAGTTCAGATACTTCCGCAATCCTATTTGGTACAAAAACAGGTTCCTTTAAACGGGTTAAACTGGAAGAAATTCAAGTTGGAAATCGTCCTGTAAAAGGTAGCTTAATTGCCAAACGCGTAAAATCAAATCCAAATATTATTACCTTAGGAATGCCAGTATCTGCTTATGATGAATTACGCTTCTATGATCCTGAAGAACAAATCATCAAAGCTTCTGATATTCCATTAAAGACAACCGATACAACTTTCTCTAATCCAATTGTATTAAAGAAGGATTGGTATTTATTAAAAGGAATTGAAGAGTGTCGCATTGTAGATCGACCAGAAGGTCTTACAATTGAAGATGAAGAAGTCCATGAAGATGTTGAAAAACTATCTTTATTTGATGAGGAAGAATAATGACTATTTGTAAGGGATGTGGAATTGAACTCCAACATACAGATTCTAAGAAACCTGGTTATACACCGAAAGAAGATAGTGTATATTGCCAACGATGTTTTCGTATTATGCACTATGATGATATTGTCTTTTCTTTACGTGAAGCAATCGATAAAAAGAAAGTTCTTCAAACCATTCAATCACAAGATGGTAAACTCTTATGGATTATAGATCTTTATGATTTTGAATCCAGTATGATTGATGAATTAAAAGAAGAATTTCAAAAAAGAGATGTCTTTGTGGTATGCACAAAAAGAGATATTTTCCCAAAATCCATTAAGAAAGAAAAATTATTATCATTTGTACAAAGAGAATTAAAAAAGCGTAAGATAACACCTAAGAAGATTGAAATCTTATCCTTAAAAGAATCCGTAGAATCTTTAAGAGAAGAAATCAAGGATTTCTCTAAAGGAAAAAAAGTTATCGTGATTGGTAGAGCGAATGTAGGAAAAAGTACTTTACTAAATCGTTTAATGGAGAAAAAAGATTTAACGAGTTCTCGTTATCCTGGAACGACACAAGATTTCTTAGAACTTAATATTGATGGTGTAACCTATGTGGATACACCTGGTATTGAGATAGAAAATAGTATGATTATGAAGGTGAAAGAGGAAGATTTAATAAAGATCTTACCTACAAAAGAAATCTCTACACGTATTTATCAAATCCATGAGAATCAAACCTTTATCCTAGGTGGACTAGCACTTCTTGATTTTGAGACAAAGGAAGAAGCTTCCATTGTCTTCTATCAAAAAGATGAATTAGGAATACAACGTTCTAAACCAGAAAGAAAAGAAGAATTATGGAAAAACCACTATGGAGAATTATTCACGCCAATTCCAATGAAGAAAGAATTTGAAACAATCGTTCATGATAAAGAATATGAGAAAGAAGATATCGTGATTCATGGATTAGGCTTTGTGTGTATAAGTGGTTTGATTGATAAAATTTGTGTTACGGTACCAAAAGGTGTTACTGTAACATTTAGAAAGGCGATGATATAGATGTTAAGTGGAAAACAAAAGAGATATTTAAGATCGTTAGCACAAAATGAACAAGCTATCTTTCAAGTTGGAAAAGATGGTTTGAGTGATAATTTAATTGATACCGTTGATAAAGCATTAGCTGTAAGAGAATTAATTAAAATTAAGTTATTGAAAACTGTACCAGTAGATAAAGAAGAGTTGGCCTTTGATTTAGCGATGCATACAAAAAGTGAAGTCGTTCAAATCATAGGAAATACGATTATTCTTTATCGTAAAGGAAAGACGCCTAAAATTGTATTACCATGAGAAAAGTTGGTGTAATAAGAAGTAGTTTTGATCCAATCACAGAATCAACTATCCAATACGCTTTAAAACTTCGTAAAGATAAACAATTGGATGGGATTGTTTTTGAAGTGAATGAAGAAGGAATACTTTCCAAAAAAGAAAGAGAAGGTTTATTAAAATACGCAATCAAACCTTATCGAAAATTACTTCTTAAAAAGAAGAAAGAGGATCAAATCATCTATCAAGAAGACTATATCCAAAAGGATGAAAAAGAAGTTCAACAGGGACAATTTTATAAAGCAGCCCATGGGATAAAAAGAAAACTATTAGGAGAAGGTTATTATCTTAAAGAAATCCTTTATCATCATTGTAAAGAATCAAGAGCTAGGCATTCAGAAGCAGTCGCAAAGGTATGTGTAGAACTAGCGAAAGAGCATCATGTGGATGAAAAGAAAGCATGGATGATGGGGATGCTACATGATATTACAAAGAATAAAGAAGATTCTTACCAAGAAGCTTTAATCAAAAAATATCATCCCGAAATCTTAGACTATAGTCCAAAAGTATGGCATAGTTATACCGCACCACACTTTCTAAAAACAGAACTTGGAATACAAGATCAAGGAATCTTAAAAGCGATAGAGAATCATACCTTAGGTAGAGGACATAGTAAACTGGATTATATTCTATATATCGCAGATAAATGTGAACCCACAAGAGGATATGATGCCTCAAAAGAAATCAAATTAAGTAAAGAGAATTTAAGAAAAGGCTTCGAACTCGTCATGAAAGAAGCAGAAGAATATCGAAATAGGGAGGAATAGAATGGAGTTATTAGACCTAGTCATTCAAACAGTATCTGATAAATTAGGAGAGAATATTGTATCGATTGATATGCGTAGTGTGAATCCTTTTACAGATTACTTCGTAATCACAACAGCTAAGAATATCCGACACGCAGATGCCTTAGCCAATGATCTAATCCGTGAAGCAGAAAAAAATGGCTATCCTGTACGTACAAGAGAAGGTGCAGAAGGAAGTGAATGGATCTTAGTTGATTTAAATGAAGTCATTGTGCACATCTTCACTGATACAGCTCGCCAATTATATAAGTTAGAGAATCTCTGGGGAGATTTAAATATTGAACATTATTAAGGACTTGGTGTCGCAATTGGCATCTCTACAAGTTCACCATCATAGAGACCATTAAGTCTTAACCAAGAAATTAAATTATCTGTTGAAAGAGGTTGTTCTGGATTCCACTCAAGTACGTTATCCACAACAATCTTTTCATTTTCATTATGACAAGCTAAGAAAGATGGATAGGTTGTTAAACCCCATTCTTCTTTTAATCTTGCAAGTCTTGTTCCTTCTACAACTTGCGATAGATTTACATATTCAATAATATCTCTTAGATTTAATTCCGTTGCATTAGCGGTCGAATAAATCAAAGTGTTTTGAACATAAATACAATCTGCTTCTTCTGGAGAACAGAAAAAATAGTAGTGAATCGCAGAGCGACCACTATTCAATGTATAATCACGTAAAGTATCATAATCTAACATGTCTAAGTTATAGGTATGGGTTTCATCTTGATGAGGCTCAAAGATTTTATAACCTACTAAGATTGCACTATAGACAAGTAGAAATGTCATTACTGTAAATAAGATTCTCTTTAACATAGCCTATAAATTGTACCATTCACTCCTATTATATTTCAATGAAACAATTTTCATAAATTTACTGTGTCATAAAGATAAATCTCTATGTATAATTAGTAAGGTGTTTTATAAAGAAGAGAGGCTATCATTATGAGAATTTCAGGTACTGTTTCACGGGGCCTAAGAGCTCCAATTATTAAGGCTGGGGATGATTTAAAACAAATTGTTGTAGATACTGTTCTTTCAGCAGTTGAAAACAATGAAATTACCCCTCGTGATAAAGATGTATTAGCGATTACAGAGTCTATCCTCGCAAGAGCGCAAGGAAACTATTGTACCATCGATCAAATTGCACAAGATGTAAAGAATAAACTAGGTGGAGAAACAATTGGAATTGTTTTCCCAATCACTTCTAGAAACCGCTTCTCCATTTGTTTAAAAGGCTTTGCAAGAGGTGCGAAGAAGATTGTCCTTCTATTTAGTTATCCAAGTGATGAAGTAGGAAACGCATTTGTTTCACAAGATGTAGTAGATGAAAAGGGTATTAATCCTTATGTAGATACACTTACAGAAGCACAATTTGAAGAACTCTTTGGTAAACCTTGTCATACCTTCACGGCGATGAATTATGTTGATTACTATCGTGAAGTGATTGAAGGAGAAGGATGTGAAGCTGAATTTATCTTTGGAAATGATCCTAGAGAAATCTTAAAGTATACAAAAAAAGTACTTGTATGTGATATTCATACAAGATTCCGTTCTAAGAAACTCCTAAAACAAGCAGGTGCTGAACTTGTCTTAGGTATGGATGATATTATGACAAGTTCCGTTAATGGAAGTGGCTTCAATGAGAAATATGGTCTCTTAGGTTCTAATAAGGCAACAGAAGACAGTGTAAAATTATTCCCAACACACTGCCAAGAGTTTGTCGAAGAGGTTCAAAAACTTCTAAAAGAAAAAACAGGGAAGAATATTGAAGTTATGGTTTATGGAGATGGTGCCTTCAAAGATCCAGTTGGAAAGATTTGGGAACTAGCAGATCCTGTTGTTTCACCAGGTTATACAAAAGGATTAGAAGGAACACCAAATGAATTAAAACTTAAGTATCTAGCGGATAATGCATATGCAGATCTAAAAGGGGAAGAACTTGAAGAAGCGATTCGTCAATCCATCCATGAAAAGGATGAAGAATTAAAAGGAAAGATGGTTTCGGAAGGTACGACACCTAGACAATTAACCGATTTACTTGGTTCACTATCCGATTTAACTTCTGGTAGTGGAGATAAAGGAACCCCATTTGTTTATATCCAAGGATATTTCGATAACTATACAGACTAAGTCGCTTAACAGCGACTTTTTCTTGTTTAATACAATCAAAAAGTCATATAATATACACACGGTATATTTTATGAAATGGTATGAACAACGTTATGTAAATCATCGAGATTGGGTATTAGAAAACCTTGAGTTATTGAACTTAACAGACCAAGAACTAGTGGTTGTATTACTCATTGATTATTGTAATGAGAAACATATTGATATCTCGATGGATTTATTAGAGAAAAAAGCACGTCTAAAGAAAGAGGAACTTGAACGCGTTATCGCTACTTTATGTGCGAAGAAGTATTTAGAGATACTCG
>CADBUH010000030.1 GCA_902797775.1 uncultured Erysipelotrichaceae bacterium
AATGTACGTAATGCATTTCCTAAGAAAATTTCACTTGTTCCATGGGAATAGGTATTCGCTGTATCAAAGAAGTTTAAACCTAAGTCTAAAGATTTTTGAATAATCTTATTGGTGGATTCTTGATCAATAACCCAAGGACGATCATCAAACACTTCACCAAATGCCATACATCCAATACAAATTCTTGGGACTACAATCCCAGTAGAGCCTAATTCTGTATGTTTCATTATGTTCCTCCTTTAGTAAAATAATTTTTTATTCTTTTTTGCTTCTTCTATTAAATTATAATCATTTAAGATATTTAAATCTAAACCTTCCACAACACTTAATGCGCGATTTAGATATTCATCCGTTAAAAACCATAAAGGATTATGTGCATCTATCCCAATAATAATAGGACAATGATATGCACTAAAGATTTCAAAACATTCTCTTACAGGATACCCTAGACGATATCCATCTTCAAATTTTCGAAATCCTTTAATCGCTCCACTACCACAATTTAATTCAAGAGGAATATTATATTTTTTGGATGTTTCTGCGATACGTCTAGCCATCTTTAATACAGGTTCATCAATCTTAGGATAATTCCAAAGTATGACATCTGGATGACATATATAATCACAAAGATGATGTGCACAAGCTTCTTCAATTAAATCCGCATAATGCATTAAATCTTCTTCTGTAATATAGTTATAAACTCTTTTTCCTTCTAGTTCAAAACCATGTTGGCCAAGAATACAATAATCAAGTGTTTCGCGAAACATCGCCAAGGTTTCCCATTCACTCCTATAACACTCCACTTCTAATCCAACATAGATATCGATTTGATCTTTATATTTTTCTTTTAGGGTTCGTATCGATTGAACATATTCTGGAAATTGATCAAAATCCATACGATAACCAGGACCAGGAATATGATAGGGTGCGTGGTCACTAAAACCTAAGGTTTTCATACCTGCTTCAATCGCACATAATACATATTCTTCATCACTACCTACAGCGTGTCCACAACGCTTGGTATGGGTATGGTAATTGGTCGTAATCATATTCTTATTGTCTCATAATTTAGTGATTTAGAACGCATAAAACGATTGTATCAATCGATTTATTTAGTAAAATAGAATTAACTTAGTTAGGTTAACTAACCTGTCTAGTTAGAAAGGCTAGGTGATAAATTATGTATCAAATTAATATGTATGAAGCAAAAACAGATTTATCAAAGCTAATAAAGATGTTGGAAGAGAAAAGAGAAGAAACCATTATTCTTGCAAGAAATGGAAAACCTGTAGCATATATAAAGGCAATTGAAGAGGATATTCCATCGAAAAGAATAGGAATCGCAAAGAATAAACTCAAAATTAAAGAAGAGTTTTATGAATTGGATGCAGAGATTGAAAAATTATTTTCAGAGGCAATTGGATGAATTTATTACTCGATACACATGTGCTACTTTGGGCACTAACTGATGATGAAAGATTATCCGATAAAGCACGAACATTATTAGAAATGACCACAAATGATATTTTTTATTCCACAGTTTCATTGTGGGAAATCGAATTAAAACAGCAATCAAAACCACATTCGATTAATAATAACGCAACAGATATAGCGAAATATTGTGAACAGGCAGGATATAAGTGTTTACAATTAAAATCGAATCACATTTCTTGCCTTGACGATGTGAATGATGAAATTGCGGGAAGTCTTAAACATAAAGATCCGTTTGACCAAATGCTTTTAGCACAATCAATTTCAGAAAATTTATTGTTTTTGACACATGATGAAAAGCTTATTTATTATAAAAACCCTTTTGTATTATTAATATAAGCAAGAACTATAGATTCCATTCTGCACTTTCTGTTTGAAGAGAATGCATATGATAGAAGATACTATCTTTATCTTTTAATAGAGCAGAAGGATTACCTTCTTCTACAACTTTACCATCCTTTAATACAACAATCTTATCTGCTGATTCAACCGTACGCATGCGATGCGCAATCACAAGTACGGTTTTATTTAATAGTAAATGTGATAGAGCATCTTGTACTTTGGTTTCATTTTCAACATCAAGAGAAGCCGTAGCTTCATCTAATAATACAATTGGTGCATCTTTTAAGAGTGCGCGAGCGATGGAGATACGTTGTCTTTCACCACCTGATAATTTGGTACCATTTTCTCCAATTGGTGTTTGATAACCTTGTGGTAGTTTATCCACAAACTCATCACAATTAGCAGCTTTAGCGGCAGCTAATACTTCTTCATCGGTCGCTCCATGTTTACCTAAACGAATATTTTCCATAATCGTATCATCAAATAAAGTTACATCTTGGAAGACCATAGAATAATCGGTAAGTAATGTTTCTGGTTCAATGGTAGATATATCAACACCACCAACTTCAATACTTCCTCCATCAATATCCCAAAGACGTGCTGCTAAACGCGCACAAGTACTTTTACCTGAACCAGAAGGTCCAACTAAAGCAGTTACTTCTTTTTCTTTCGCAATAAAACTTACACCTTTTAATACATCTTCATTATCATACGCAAAATGAACATCTTTAAAAACAATGTCATGTCCATTTGGTTCAAAGGAATCCTTTCCTTCTGCAATTGGTGTCTCATAAATTTGCATTAGACGATTTGCAGATACTTGAGATAAGAAGAGTTCTGCGATTAATGCAAGACTTTGATCAAAAGGTGCATAGATACGTGTAATAACTAATAAGAACATAAATAACAACATGAAATCAATCTTTCCAGATAAGATTAAATTCGCACCAGTTAAGATAGTCGTTGCGACACCTAGACGCATGATTACACTTGCACCATTCACAAATAATCCAGTCGCAAGTTCACCTTTAATCATTACTTTTTCATGTTGATCAATCTTTTGATAAAGTTCCTTTAAATAACGTTCTTCTTGGTTAGTAGAATGAATTTCACGAATGTTTTCAAGACTTTCTTGAATTCCATCACTTACTTCAAGTGCTGCTTTCTTTGTGGCTTCTGCACTACGATTCGCTAGATTTCTAGAACCAAAGAGTAATAAGAAGGCAACAGGAACACCCCATAGACAAGAAAGTGCTAAACGCCAATCTGATAAACATAAACCAATTGCGATAAACACCGTAGAAATATAACTTCCATATAGATAACCAAGCACATGTGACCATACATGTTCCATACGGTTTACATCACTCATGATTGTTTCTGTAAGGTCTGCTAAATCTCTTTTTCCAAAGAAACTTAAAGGAAGTTTTCTTAAACGTTCTGCAATCCCAACGCGCATCGTTTTCAC
This sequence comes from uncultured Erysipelotrichaceae bacterium, assembly GCA_902797775.1. Lineage (GTDB taxonomy): Bacteria > Bacillota_I > Bacilli_A > Erysipelotrichales > Erysipelotrichaceae > Bulleidia. The sequence goes on from CADBUH010000030.1 coordinate 3,302, forward strand.
TTCATCATATACAACCCCATAGGTATTAATATACTGTTGAAGATGTGTAATAAAAGATAAAACAAGAAAGACAATCACAAGTAGTGTAAAGGTTAAAAAGGAAGGAAGAGGTTCATTATTTGTATAGGTATTCATAAATTTCATCATGAGATAATGGAGAATACCAATTCCTGTCATAACAACTAAATTTACAATAATCGTCCAGAAGGTACCTTTTTTAACACTTTCTACACCATGATCACTAAGAGCGTAGGTTTTCTTAAACTTTTCATTAAACATGTAGGGATACCTCCTTATCTGTTGAAATTCTCCAATTTACACCACGGTTATAATCATTCCACATGCGTGCATAGAGACCATTCTTATTGACTAAATCTTTATGACTGCCTTCTTCTACAACATGACCATCATCTAAGACAATAATGCGATCTGCATTAACGACCGTTGATAGACGATGCGCAATCATGATGACTGTACGATCTTTGGTGAGTGCAGAGAACGCTTTTTGAATTAAGACTTCATTTTCTGGATCTGCAAAAGCAGTCGCTTCATCTAATACAACAATCGGTGCATCTTTTAAGATGGCACGTGCTAAAGCGATACGTTGTTGTTCACCACCTGAAAGATAAGTTCCTTCCGTACCAATGATGGTATGAATCCCTTCTGGTAGTTTTTGAATAATATCATCACATTGTGCTGCATGTAGGGCAGCGTTTACTTCTTCAATGGATGCGTTTGGTCGTGCTGCACGAACATTCTCTAAGATACTTGTCTTGAAGAGACGATTGTTTTGGAATACAAAAGCGACTTGATCCATTAATACATGTGGTTCAATCTCTTTTACATTGACATTTCCAACCTTAACTTCACCACTTGTGACATCCCAAAACCGAGGGATTAGACTCGCAGCTGTAGTTTTACCACCACCACTTGGTCCAACTAAGGCAATTGTTTCACCAGGATTCACAAGAAAGGATACATGTTCAAGGGCAGGGGAAGAAGAACCTTCATATTGAAAGGTTGCATCTTTAAATTCAATCTTATTACTTTGTGGAACTTGTGGATTCTTTGTGACTTCTAAGATTGGAGCATTCGTAACTTGATGAATACGATTAAGTGCAGTTTCTGCAAGCATCATTCCACTCGCTGCGAACATAATCTTCGCTAATGCAGTAGAGATGATTGCGGAAAAGACTGCATAAAAGGCAAAATCTGTAATAAATTCTGCGAAAGTACCAGAGGCTAATGCTTTTGGTGCTAGCAATATAACAACTGGAACCAAAAAGATAAAAGCACCTTCTGTAAAGGTAAGGTTAATCGCTTGAGGTACACGACAGATAACACCTTGGTAGTGTTCTGCCTTTGCACTATAATCATCAATCGCTTCTTTAAAAGCTTTGAAAGAATGAACAGTTTGTTGGAAGATTTTTACAACTGGAATACCTCTAACATATTCTGTAGCAGCTTTACTCATGGTATCTTGTGCTGCTTGGTATTCAGCCATTAAGTTGGCATTTTTACCACCCATCATACTAAACATAGCGATAACGGATATGATGGCTGCTAAGAAACAAGAAGCACCCATCCTCCAATCAAACACAAACAATAACACCAGCATCCCCACAAACATCGCAATCGTTCCTACAATATCTGCTAGATTATGTGCGAGTAATGTCTCTGTTTCACTCGCGGCTCCATCTAAACGATTACGTATTAAACCACTTGCGTTATTATCGAAAAAACCAAGTGGTGTTTTCATCATGATGGCTAAACCATCTTTACGTATATTTTCTGCTGTTCGAAAGGCTGCTAGGTGTGTACACATTAAAGCGATAAAGTAGATTAAGATGCCTCCTACTG
>CADBUH010000031.1 GCA_902797775.1 uncultured Erysipelotrichaceae bacterium
ATCATCCTTTGCCATAAAAAAAAGAACTCCTTTTGTTCACCAACATAATAGCACCCCTATTCCCTAATAATCAATATAAAAATAAAATTTTTATTCAGAATCATAAATTGCCTTTTTAACTTTCTTTTTAATCCTTTGAAGTTTCGCATCATAGGTTTTATAACTCATCCCTAAAATCGAACTCGCATTTTGATATGTCATACCCGATAACCACATCGTTAAAACTTGTTGGTCGGAGGGAGATAATTTTAGGTTTGCTTCTTCAACACGCCTAATCGCATCATTATAGCGTACTAAAAATGCAGGATTATTACGTTCTTCTTCAATGGATTGTAAGTAATAAGACCCTCCATTTTCTTCAATATAAGAACTATAAGATACACTATTCATAAGATGAACTCTACTAAGCGCAAAGTATCTTCTCATAGAGGTATGAATTCTTCTTCTAATTACTAAATAAACAAATGTTATAACACCACATTGTTTATCTTCACGATAAGCATCTAACGCATCTGGTACTACTATAAGTGCTTCTTGTTTTAAATCTTCTTCATAACATCTAAGTGATCGATACTTTGATACGACGATTTCTACCTCTGTATTAATTTGTGCCTGGAAGAAATTTAAAAGAGCCTTGAAGGCATATTCATCACCCATCCGGCTCATATACATTAATTCATAAATATTTTCTGACATAGCGAATCCTCCTTAGAGAACTTTACGCCTGCCACAGATTTCATAAAGTAAGATTCCTGTACTTACAGAAGCATTTAAGGAAGATATGGAACCCACCATTGGAATGGTTACCATATAATCACATTCTTCTTTTAATAACCTTGAAATCCCTTTCCCTTCATTTCCAATCACAAGTACAGTATGGAAATCATAATTTAGACTTCGATAATCCGTTCCCTTCATATCGGTTCCTACAATCCAATACCCTTGTTTCTTTAATTCTTGAACCGTACGTACTAGGTTTGTGACCGGTGCACATTTCACTGTATGAATCGCACCTGTAGAAACTTTAGCGACCGTAGGTGTTAATCCAACATTATGTGTCTTCTTAAAGATTACACCATCAGCACCTACCGCATCTGCCGTTCTAAGAATCGCTCCTAGGTTATGTGGATCTTCTAATTCATCTAGTAAGATAATCAATCCATATTCACCATGTTTCGATTGAATAAGATCTTCTACTTCATAAGTCTTATAGTCTTGAATCTTAGCTACGATTCCTTGATGATTCACATTCCCCACAAGTTTTTGAATTCCTTTCTTATCAAGGATTTGAACAGGAACACCAATCTCATGGCATCTCTTTTCAATTTCTTTATCTTGTTGAGAAAGAAAGACTTCTAGAACTCCTTGTTTTGTTTGAAGGATCTGTTTGACAGGGTTTTTCCCGTAAATAAATTGTGCCATATTACACCTCCTTTAGAGTCCTAACTTTGTGCCATATTTCTTCAATTCTGTCCCACTTTTTTTCAAGTTGTAAAGCACCTAAGATCGCTTCAAAACCTGTGCTTTTACGATATATAGAAACCGATGTATGATGTGGAACACTTCCTGTATGTGCATTTCTTCCACGCTTAAAATATTCTTCTTCCTCTTCTGTGAAGAAGCCTTCTTCATGAAGTGCGTCATAGAAAGAAGCTTGTGCTTTCGCACTTACAAAAGATACAGATTTCTTTTGTAAGGCATCGCCTTTTCCTTCCCCTTCTTGTATAAGATATTCTCTTACAAGAAGAGACCATACCGCATCTCCTAGATACGCTAATGTACTACCAGAAGCTATCACAATAATCCTTTCTCCGTTAAGATTGCACGATATTCATCTGCTTTCTCAAAGTTCTTTTCCGCTTTCGCTTCATTCCATTTCTTAAAGACTTCTGAATCTTCTTCGGTAATGTTTGGTTTTTCCACCACAATTCCCAAAATATTCAACATTTTTTCCACAGCGTTACGATACTTTCCAACTTCTTTGAAATCAATTTCTCTTTGTCTTAACGCTTGATTTAATTTCTTAACAGTTTCAAAGATCACCGCATATGCGTTTGGTGTATTCATATCATCGTCTAATTGATCTAAGAAATTACGATATTCTTCTTCATCATAAGATTCATCAAAAGATTGATTCGCTAAAGCAACTTTAATATCTGCTTGTTTGATTGGAGATAGAACACGCTCTAATTCTTTTTGTGCAGTTTCAATTGTCTCATCAGAGAAATTTAATTCTTTACGATAATGTACAGAACTAACTAACCAACGTGTTAAATTAACACCTAATTTATCTACGACATCTTTCGCCCATAATACATTTCCTAAAGATTTAGACATCTTATCTCCATTAATATTAACCATCGCATTATGAACCCAATAGTTCGCTAAGGCATTTCCATTCATGGCTTCTTGTTGGGCTGCTTCATTTTCATGGTGTGGGAAACGTAAGTCCATTCCTCCTCCATGAATGTCAATGATTGGTCCTAAATTATTATTAATCATGACAACACACTCTGTATGCCATCCAGGTCTTCCTTCTCCCCATGGACTATTCCATTTAATTCCTACATCGGTTTTCTTCCATAATGCGAAATCATATGGATTTTTCTTATCTGTATTTTCTTCAATTCTCGCACCTGCTTCTAACATATCCAACTTTTGGTGAGAGATTTCACCATACGTAGGTACAGAATCAACTGAGAAATAAACATCTCCATTTACTTCATACGCATTTCCTTTTTTCACTAAGTTATCAATGAATTCAATAATTTGATCCATGGTTTCCGTAACACGAGGTGTAATATCTGGTAGTTCCGTATTTAATTGTTTACGAACCGCTTGGTAAGCATCAATATAACGCTCTGCGATTTCCGTCTCAGATACACCTTCTTCAAGTGCTTTATTGATGATCTTATCATCTACATCTGTAAAGTTTGAAACATACGTAACCTTATATCCTTCTGCCTCAAATAAACGTTTTAAGACATCAAATACAATCATTGGTCTCGCATTTCCAATATGTGCGTAGTTATAGACCGTAGGTCCACAAACATACATACTAACTTCTTTCTCTTTTAATGGTTTAAACTCTTCTACTTTTAA
>CADBUH010000032.1 GCA_902797775.1 uncultured Erysipelotrichaceae bacterium
ATTCCATTTGGAGTATTCTCTAATACAACATTAGATAGTGATAAAGCTCTTTCCAAGGCATCTGGCAAGCATATTCTTGGATCCGCTTTTCCTTCTAATACAGCCATTGCCTTAAGTCTACAAGTATCATATCCACATGCTCCACAATCATGAAAACTGTCTTTACTAGTCTTGCCCATCTGTAGTAAAGCTTTTTCTATTTCATCTTCACTATATTTTGGAATAAACATTTCTTCTTTTTTCCATATAGCTTTCGTATCAACATTATTACGATGTGCTTCTATTCTTTTATTAAGATTAATATTATCTCTAATCCGATTTTGACCAACCCATTCATTATGAATAAAACGAGTTAATAGTGGGCCGGACATACAAGAGCCCTGACATGCATTAACCTCAATAAAACAATGATCCAGTTTTCCATTGCGAAGAGATTCAAGCATCGATCTTACTCTTTCTATACCATCTACTGCTATATATCTATAATTATCATTTTTATCTAAGGTTGCGATTATGCCCGAAGAAGTTGGATATAATCTTGCGATTGATCCTTCAAAGTCTTCCCACAGTTCTTCTTCATCCTCTTTCATGTCGTCTTTTATCCAATTAAATACTTCTTCCATATTGATACAAGCGTCCACCGCATCAAAAAATCTTTCATCTTTTATTTCTTTGTATTTCGCAATGCACGGAGTTAAGAAAACAACTTTAGAATCCGGATATTCTTTTTTCAACATTCTTCCATGTGTGATTACAGGAGAAGTAACTGGTGCCATGTATTTAACTAAATCCCCATATTCTTTTTCTATTAAAGAATTTATAGATGGACAACATGTTGTGATAATATTATCCATACTATTTTCTTCTATGAGATTCATATATTCACTTGAAACCACCTTCGCACCTTTAGCAGTTTCATCAATCATATAAAAACCTCGATTCTTTAATAGTTCTTTCAAACCATTAAGACTAGACCAAACAGCAGCAAAACTCGGCGCAACTGATATGATTACTTTTTCTTTATTATTAATCCACTCTAAAACATCTTTAAATTCCGTTTTTAAAGATTTCGCATCATGTTTACACGTTATATAACACTTACCACAAAGAATACATTCCTTACTGGACACAATTGGTTTATGATGCACATAAGTCATGGCATTTGTAGGGCAGACTCTAACACACTTCATGCAGTGATGACAGTATCTTCCCTCTAACTTTATATATTCTGAAGCAATCATAATATTTTCTTTAATTCTTCCCTAATAAGATCTTTAGCATTTACAATAGTAACCATCTCTAATTGATGACCATTGAGTCTAATTCCTAAACCTTTTTCATTTTGGCAATAGTTCATACAAAATGAACCTTTTAGTTGAACTTTATCTGACCACCCTTCTTCTTTTAAAAGTTTAGTGATTTCTTCCACCAATTGGTTCGAACCCTTAACATAACAAGCACTGCCGATGCATATTTCTAATACTTCCATATATTTCTCTCCTCTATTCAACCTCTAAACTAACGCCCTCAAAAGAATTCTCATTTATCGCTTCTAACACCGTTCTTTCCTTGTTGGACATATTTTCTTTAATCATTGCGGCTTTCGTTACGGTAATCGGTTCAATTACTGCTGGACCCGCTAAACAACCACCCGGGCAACACATACCTTCTAAAATATTAGCTTTGAATTCACCTTTTTGCATCTGCATTAGTTTCATCTTACACTCTTTACCACCATTTGCAAGTTCACACGTAGCTTCACCTAAATCTCTTTCCTTTACTACTTCCATGACTGCATTTGCTACACCACTTGATGCCGCGAAGTTTCTTCCATAGTTTGATGGAAGATTATTGTCATAATCTTCACATTCTGAAGGAACTATTTTTTTTGCCACAAACATTGCATATAATTCTTCAAAAGTCAGTACATAGTCAACTGCTGATCTTTTTTCCATAGCTTCTTGTTTTTTAGCTAGACATGGCCCTATAAATACAACACCATAATCCGGATTCTCTTTTTTGAGTTTTCTAGCAAGAGCCATCATTGGAGTGACTAAAGTCGATTTATTATTCTTATATAAATCCGGGAAGTGAATTTCAAGCATATTCACAAACGCCGTACAGCAAGATGTAGTCATAGGCATACCTTTTTCCATATGTTTAACTAATTCTTCCGCTTCGCGATACGCAATTGCATCGGCACCCATCGCAACTTCCAAACAATCTGTAAAACCAAGTCCTTTGATTGCGCTTTTGATTTGTCCTAATGTTGCTTTATCATATTGACCTTGAATACTTGGCGCTACAATTGCGTAACATGGAGTATTCATTTTTAATAACTGTATAACTGGAACAACCCAACTTATATCTTCTATCGCTCCAAACGGACATGAATCAACACATTGTCCACAGTTAATACACTTATCTTCATCAATTACCGCAATGCCATTATCATTCCAACTAATCGCACCAACTGGGCAATGTGCATAACATGGTCTTTCTGTCACAACAATGGCATTATATGGGCACGCCCTAGCACAAGCCCCACATTCTTTACATTTTTCGTAATCGATTTGAGCTCTATCAGGCCCGATGTCTATCGCATTGAAACGACATGCGCCAAGACAAGATTTGGTCATACACTTTCTACAGTTATCGGTTACTCTTATCTTCTTGATAGTACAACCATCACACGCTGCATCAATTACTTGAACGATCTGATGTGGGTTAAATTCTGCACTATCACTCGCCATATGACCAAGTGATAATCGTACTCGTTGTCTTATGATTTCTCTTTCTTTATATACACAACATCTATATCTTGTGC
>CADBUH010000033.1 GCA_902797775.1 uncultured Erysipelotrichaceae bacterium
TAGAGGGTTGGATAGAGGGCTTTGCAGAAGGTTATGTATTAGGCCGAAAAGAAGCCAGAAAAGAAGTCTTAGAAAAGTTATTCAAAGAAGGCTTAATTACGGAAGAAATTATGAAAGAGTATCTTTCGTTACAGAATTAAAAAGAACTTAAAAGATAATAGATAAATCTTGGAGGTACTGAATCATATGTGTAACTTAAGTTTAGGAATAAGAGAAGAAGGTATTAGAGAAGGCCGAAAAATAGCCAGAAAAGAAGTCTTAGAAGACTTATTCAAAGAAGGTTTGATTACAGAAGAAATCTTGAAAGAATACCTTTCAAAAGAAATAGATGAGGAAGAATAGAATGCAGGGAAACCTGCATTTTTTTATCACTTATTCTTATTGGCACTTTTTTTGTATATTCTATTTACTATTGTTAGAGGGAAGGAGGAAAAAGGGATATAATTGAATTAGTAGTTTTATGGAAGAAGTTTTTATTATATTTTTATTTATCTTTGTGCCTTTCATTTTACTTGTTGCCCTAATATTTGGGAGTATTTCTTCACGGGAAAAAACCGTCACAAGAGCGCTTCAAAAAGGATCTCCTCGTGAATCGATTCTAAAAATAAAACGAGGGGAAATCGAACGTATGATTGGGGATGTTAATCGTGTTAATAAGAAGTTTTTGAATAATCCTGAGATTCGAAGATATATGAAGGAATGGCGTAAAATATTAAATAAAGTAGGTTTCTATGACCATTATATCCTTCCTGAAAGTATGTATCGTAGTCTTAAAGAGGCGTGGATGGAGTGTTATCCATTTCTAAATGCCCAAAGTTATGATATCGAGATTGATTTATCGGATGAAGAAGAAGAGAAATCACATGAGGATCAAATAGAAGTAATGATTGAAACTGTTAAGAATCATAGAGTTGAAGTTGATGATTATGATTCTTATGAAGAAGAAGAGGAAGAAATGGATTATATAGATGAATATGAGATGTATGATGCTATCTTTGATGATGATGAATAGATATCTTATTAGTTCTTTAATCATTATCGTTATAACCGTTATATTTGTAGGTTTTATCATTGTCTATGCACAACCTCCTCGCGCTTCAAAGAATGTGATTAAACCAAATATTTATACTTCTAAGAAGTATTTATATGTACCAATCAATGAATTTGATAATTATTTAAAACATTTAGAAGCGAATTTATTAATGTCGAAAAGAGATAAAGGACGTATTAGGGATTTATTTAAAGATATTCGAAGGAAATTAGAATTAAATAAAGGAGAAGGAATGTATCAGATAAAAGAAGCTCTCTATTATCAATTAAGAGATTTAGGAGAAGCTGTTAATCATATTAAGAAAGTAGGTGTAGGAGATATTCGAATCTCTGTAAAGAAATGATTGAGATAATTGCGTATTTATTTATGTGGGTATTTTTTAAAGGGATTGTTGGAATTATAAATATATTCGCTAAAGCCTTTACGTTTGCCCTTTGGTTCTTTAAATTATCTATAATTATGGGTTTTGAAATACTTACAGCAATCTTTCGTGCTTTTATTAATGTGTTTCATAAATCACATAAACCCTATAGTTTTTTTAAGAAAGAATATGTATATGTAGAGGATGATGAAACGATGGATGAATTTATTGATCGTATAGAAGAATATAATGATATCTTTGAGGATGATTTCTAAAGATAATTCCCTAATAAAATCAATTTGAAGTCAAAATATATCAGTGCTATAATTCGTTTAACAGGAGGACGAGACTATGCCAGTACAAATTGAAAAGGAAACTTGCATTGGATGTGGTGCTTGTGTAGGCGTTTGCCCAGTTACAGCATTAGCATTAAATGATGAGGGGAAATGTGAATGCGATGAGGATACATGTATTGATTGTCATGCATGCGTAGGCACATGCCCAGTATCCGCTATTTCTCCAAAGGAATAGTTGAAATAGACAGTAAAGTCTTTAATTCAGGAAGATAATGAGTATTATCTTCTTTTTTTATCCTATAAAGCTTCATTTACCCAAAAAAGTAATTCCAGTGGTACCAGAAGAAAAGAAAAATAAAACGGTCATACCAGATACCAGTATAAGATAAGTAAGGGAAACCCTTACTTATCTTTTTGTATCTTTTCAAGACCACTTTATGTATAATAGGTAGGCATGAAGAAAGAATTTGATCGTACATCGTTCCACTTAGAGGAACAATACCAATCCCTAGGAAAGGATAAAACCTATTTTATTCGTACCTATGGTTGTCAAGCGAATGTCCGTGATACAGAGACGATTGCGGGGATTTTAGAGATGATGGGTTATACACTCGCTTCGAGTCAAGAAGAAGCGGATTTTTTACTCTTTAATACATGTGCAGTAAGAAGATCTGCCGAAGAACATGTCTTAGGAGAAATAGGAAAACTCAAACAATTACGTTATGACAACCCAAATAAAGTATTCGCACTTTGTGGCTGTATGGCCCAAGAAGAAGGGGTAGTTGAAGAAATCAAGAAGAAATATCCACAGGTGGATATCGTTTTTGGAACACATAATTTATCGCAATTACCTACCATCCTTCATGCGTATTATGAAACCCATACCCATACTTTCCGTATTGAAAGTACACCAGGGAATATCGTGGAAGATTTACCTGCTGTACGTAGTCAATCTTATAAAGCTTTTACGAATATTATGTATGGGTGTAATAAATTTTGTACGTATTGTATTGTACCTTATACAAGAGGTAGAGAAAGAAGTCGTAAGAAAGAAAATATCTTAGAAGAAGTTGTAAACTTTAAGAACCAAGGTGGAAAAGAGATTATCTTATTAGGACAAAATGTAAATGCGTATGGAAAGGATTTAGGACTCGAAGATGGTTTTACTGAACTCTTACGAGATGTCGCAGAAACAGGGATTGATCGTATACGTTTCTATACCTCACATCCTAGAGACTATTCTTCGACATCCATTGATGTGATGAAAGCTTATCCAAACATCATGAATTCTTTACATTTACCTGTACAAAGTGGTTCAAATGAAGTCTTACGTCGCATGGCTAGAGGCTATACGGTAGAGCACTATAAATCTTTATATGATGAAATGAAAGAGAAGATACCTTCTTTAACTTTTACGACGGACATCATTGTAGGTTTTCCTGGTGAAACCGATGAACAATTTGAAGAAACAATTCAATTAGTGGAATATTGTAAATATGATTTAGCTTATACTTTTATTTATAGTCCTAGAGAAGGAACACCTGCGGCTAAGATGGAAGATGATATTCCAATGGAAGTTAAGAAACAAAGACTTCAAAAGTTAAATGAAACCGTTGCGAAATATTCCAATGAAAAGAATCAAAGCTATTTAGATTCAGAACTTCTTGTCTTATGTGAAGGACCTTCCAAAAAGAATAAAGAAGTTTATTCTGGCTATAGTGAAGAGAATAAGTTAGTAAACTTTACAGGAAAAGATATCCATGCGGGAGATCTTGTGAAAGTAAAGATTACAGGATGTAAAAGTTATACACTTGATGGAAAAAAGATTATCTAATAAGATATAGATAATAAATAGAGTAGAATTGAGAGCGTTTTATATTTGACGTATAATAATAGTATTAAAATGGAGGGACTATGAGCAAAGTTCGCATTTTCGCCCTTGGTGGCCTCGATGAAGATGGCAAAAACATGTATGTCGTCGAAGATGGCGACAAAATCTTCGTCATTGATTGTGGGATGAAATATCCGAAGGCAGACCAACTAGGAATAGAAATGATTATTCCTGACTTTACATATTTAAAAGAGAATGAATCAAAGATTCAGGCTGTTTTTATCACCCATGGGCATGATGATGTGATGGGTGCTTTGGTTCATTTCTTAAAAGAAGTAAAAGCACCGGTCTATATGTCTCCATTATCTGCGAATATCTTTGAAAGAGTCGCAAGAAAGAATGGATTAAAAGATTATACGATTCACCGTGTTAGAAGAGGAAACTCTTTTAAGATTGGCACAACCGAAATTCGTACCTTTGGGACAACCCAATCCATCGCTGATGGATTTGGGGTAGCCATTAAAACCGAAGATGGTTATGTTGTCTATTCGAGTGAATTTATCGTAGATTATGATGTTCAAAATGATGCCTTTAAGTTTGATATGATGGAAGTTATGAACTTAGGTTCAAAAGGAATCTTAGCCGTTATGACTGAATCGGTTGGTGCAACAAGAGAAGGTCATAGTGCACCAAACCATCGTATTACACGTATTATAGAACCTTATTTTGAAGATAATACAAATCGTATTGTGGTTACGACCTATAGTCAAAATTTATATCGTGTGATTGAGATTATTGAACTCGCACATAAGTATCATCGTAAGATTATGATCTATGATGAAGAATTACGTTTCTTAATCCAAGATATGGCTTCCTTAGGATACTATCGTATTCCTGCAGGACTTGATATCGCACCACAGAACTTTGACAATGATTTAGATAATGTGGTTGTGATTGTGGGAGGAACTGGTTCTACCATCTTTAAGAAAGTTCATAAGATTGCGACACGTGAAGATGACACCATTCAATTAAGAGATACCGATACGGTATTAATTGCCTCTCCTGCAGTTCCAGGAACGGAAAGAGAAGCAAGTGCGATGGAAGATGATCTATTTAAAGAAACTTCTAAAGTCTATGCGATTGATTCAAAACGTGCGTATAGTATGCATGCCTCAATTGAAGATTTAAAGATGATGATTTATCTTATGAATCCGCAATACTATGTACCTGTAAAAGGGGAATATCGACAACTCATCTCCAATGCGAATATCGCACTTGATATGGGCTATCCTGCAAACAATATCATCGTCTTAGACAATGGACAGATTGCGACGATTGAAGGTGGGCAACTCGAACGTAGTTATGATTTAATCGATGTTCCAGAAGTCTTAATTGATGGAAATGCGAATATTGATTCCCAAGGAATGATCCTAAAAGATCGTGAACTCTTAAGTACCGATGGAGCGATTGTGGTAGGGGTTGTGATGAACTTCCAAACCAAAGCCATCATTGGTGGACCAGATGTTCAAAGTAGAGGGGTTATCTACTTAAAAGATGCGGATTATATCATCAAAGAGATTGGAAATATTATGGAACGTACGATAACCGAATCGGTTGCGAACGGAACATATGATAATATGGCGTGCCGTGCAGAAGTAAGAGAAAAAATCAGTCGTTATGTTTTGAAAGAAACAGGAAAACGACCTATGATATTACCTGCGATCCTTGAAATTAACACAAAGGATTAATTAGAAAGCTGAGGGAAAAAGTGGCGAAAAAGAAAACAACACGTAAATATACGAGTAAAAGAAAAACGAAAGCAGAAATAGAACGTGATGAAGAATTGCGCTCGGTAATTGCGATTGTGATTATCTCCGCAATCACAATCGTAGCCTATACGAGAATGGGTGTTATAGGTAGGTTTTTAAGTAACACACAACGTTTCTTATTTGGTCGATACTATGTCTTAATCATGGTGATTATTGTGGCACAAATTGTGATGAGTATCATCACAAGAAGTACCAATAAGAAAGCAGGCACAACCTTTACCTTTAGTCCTATCGCTGCCGTTTTAATTATCATTGCGATTTTACTTGGAAGTGCGTATGTATCCACTTCAAAGGATTTGATAGGTTTAGATATCTATTCAAATTTTATCAATGATATCGGTGCTTATTTTACAGATGCAGAAGTTGAAGTAGGAGGAGGACTCTTTGGGGCTCTATTACTTTCTTTAACGACCGCTCTTGTGGATTATCCTGGCACCATTTTAATCATTGTGGTATTAGCGATTATCACAACCTTACTCTTTGGTTTATTACCATCCTATAAGAGTGCCTTTAAACGTGTATGGGATTATTTCTCAACCGTAAGTATTGCGGAAGTTGTAGAAGATGATATTGAAGTTGAAGAAGCTGAGGCTCTACCAATCATCCCACAACCACAAAAGGAAAATGTGATTGAAGTCGTAAGAAAAGAAATTGCGCCTACTTTATCTGAAGAAGCGATGAATAACCTACAAAAAGAAACAGGGATTCAAAATATTGCGATTGAAAAATATGAATTTGAAAATAAGAATCCACTCGATATTAAAGCAGATGAAACAGCTGAACATGACTTCGTAGAATTAATGAAAGATAAACCAGTCGAAGTTCAACCAGAAGTGCAACATACTGTTTTCTTAAACGTCGATGATATTCAAGAAAAAGAAGCGAGTGTAAAACCTACGATCGCTCCAGTCGTTCAACCAAAGCCACCAATCTATGAAGAAGAAGTGGAAGAAGACTATGAAGAAGAGGTTGAAGAAAATAAACCAAATGGAAGTAGTGAAGAAGATGAACACTACTATGGAAATGAAGAAGTAAGAGCAGGTAAGAAACGTAATAAGCGTTATGTCTTACCAAATAAAGAGTTATTAGATCCAATCCCTCCAGTATCACGGGATGATGTGAACTTAGTAGCTGCAGAAGAAAAGGGAAGACATCTTATTGAAGTCCTACAAAACTTTGACATTAAAGCCGATTTATTAGAAACCCATATTGGTCCATCCGTCACAAAGTTTGAAGTACGACCAGATACAAGTGTTAAGGTAAGTAAGATTCTTGGTTTAGCGGATGATATAAAGATGCAGTTAGCGGTGAAGGATGTTCGTATTGAAGCACCGATTCCTGGTCATAACGCTGTCGGTATTGAAATTCCAAACGTAAAGAGTGTACCAGTTAAGATGAAAGAACTCATTGGTACCGTTCCTACAAGAGATAATCATCCTTTACTCATCTATATGGGAAAAGATTTATTAGGACAAACCGTTACTTGTCGCTTAGATAAAATGCCACACTTATTAATTGCGGGTGCGACAGGTTCTGGTAAATCTGTATGTATGAATGCGATTATCACATCCTTACTCTTTAGAGCGAAACCAGAAGAAGTAAAGATGTTGTTGATTGATCCTAAGAAGGTAGAATTTACACCATTTAAGAAGATTCCTCATCTTATTGGACCGGTTGTAGATGATGCAGTTAAGGCTAGTAATGCTTTAAAGGTAGTGGTCAAAGAGATGGAAGATCGTTATGAAATCTTCTCTAGTAGTGGTGTAAGAAATATTCAAGCGTATAACGAAAATGTAGAAAAAGGAAATATCACAAGAGAAGATGCTTCAGGGAATATCATCCCATGTGAAAAGTTACCTTATATTGTCGTCATCATTGATGAGTTAGCGGACTTAATGATGGTAGCAGGAAAAGAAGTTGAATCTTCCATTCAAAGAATTACGCAACTTGCTCGTGCTGCAGGTATCCATCTCATCGTAGCGACACAAAGACCTAGTACGGATGTTATTACAGGTATCATCAAGGCAAACATTCCTTCACGTATTGCCTTCAGTGTATCGAGTGGTATCGATTCACGTACCATCCTTGACCATGTAGGTGCAGAACGCTTACTTGGAAACGGAGATATGTTATATATGCCAATCGGTGAAAGTAATGCTTTACGTGTGCAAGGTGTATTTGTAACCGATGATGAAGTACGTAAAGTAACCGAATACTGTAGTAATCAAGCAGTTCCAATCTATAATGATGCATTTGTCGATTTAGCTGCAGTATATCGAGGAGGAGAGAATGGAAGTGCGACAAGTGAAGATGATCCTCTTTATGAAGAAATCAAAGACTATGTCATTGATGCACAAAAAGCTTCTACTTCCTTACTCCAAAGAAAATTTGGAATTGGATATAACCGTGCTGCACGTCTTATCGATATCTTAGAAAGTGAAGGGATTATTGGTCCTGCACAAGGTTCGAAACCTAGAGAAGTCTATATTAAGAAACAAATGGATGAAGAGTAAATCCATTGTATTATTGAAATAGTTAGAGTATACTAACTAAGAAAGGAGGATAGCCTATGAATCTATCAAGTATGATTGTCGCTATTGTTCTAGTGCTCATCGTTCTTTTCGACATTAAATATCTTCTTTCAGGAAAAGCGAGTGATTGCGCTAGCTGTGGGAAAGAATGTAGTAGTTGTGGACCTGTATGCAAGTTTAAAGATGATATTAAACGTGCGCAACAGGATCTTCAAAAACAACGTATTTCTTAATCAAAATAGCCACTTTCTAAAGTGGCTATTTTATTTGAAATTATATTTGCGAAATAATCATTTCTAGATATAATAAAAGTGAAGAAGGTGCTACCGATGACGGTTGCCCTTGTGGGTTAAAATAACCGCAACATTAGGACATGGCGGTTATTTTCTTTTGCTTAATGTTATGCCTAAACTAATTGCAGAAACTACAAGGCTTAGAACACTTACATAGAGTTCAATACTCATAGGCATCACCTCCTATGTGAATATAGAGGGAGACACCGCCTCCCTAATAGGAGGGCAAACCGCCACCGTTATGGTAGACACCATCTTCATTATAGCGAATAAACATACAAGAAAAAATAAGGTGATTGAAACTTGTCTTAGGGTTCTTGTTTGATACAAATATCATGTGATGATATTTGTTTTTTTGTCCCATTTTCTACAGATTTATTCATTTGTATTCGTGTTTTCTTCTTGAAATAATGCATGTACAGAAAAGGAGGAAACCAAATGTTAAATCAATGTGTATTAGTTGGAAGAGTTGCTGAAACACCTGAAATGGTAACAACTTCCAAAGGTGTTGCAATCGCACATATGCTAATTGAAACAGACCGTAATTTTCGCAATGAAGATGGA
>CADBUH010000034.1 GCA_902797775.1 uncultured Erysipelotrichaceae bacterium
ACATTTCTTAATGACGATTGCGACATTTGCGGCGATTTATCTTCAAGATTATAAAGAAGCAGCGGGTGTAATGTTGTTTTATCAAATCGGTGAATACTTCCAAGACTTAGCGGTTCGTAGATCAAGAAGATCGATTGGTGAACTTATGGATATTCGTCCAGACTTTGCGGTAGTAAAAAGAAAGGATACCTATCATACAGTTTCTCCAGAAGAAGTAGAAGTAGATGAAATCATCTTAGTAAAACCAGGAGAACGTATACCATTAGATGGAATCATTATTAGTGGATCTTCTAGTTTAGATACGGCTAGTTTAACTGGTGAAAGTAAATTAAGAGATGTTGATGTGAATGATGAAGTAAGTAGTGGTGCAATTAATGAGAGTGGTGTACTTGAGATAAAGGTCACAAAACCATATGGAGAAAGTACAGTAGCTCGTATCTTAGATTTAGTTGAAAACCAAGAAACAAAGAAATCAAGCCAAGAAAACTTCATTACGAAATTCTCTCGTGTCTATACACCTACAGTCGTTGTAGCTGCGATTCTAGTCGCAATTATTGTAAGTCTATTAGGACTAGGTTTAGAAGAAGGTATACGAAGAGCGTGTACGTTCCTTGTTATATCGTGTCCTTGTGCACTTGTGATTTCAATTCCACTATCCTTCTTCGCAGGTATTGGTGGTTTATCAAGTCGTGGTGTCCTAGTAAAAGGAGCGAACTTAATAGAACCTCTTGCGAATATTCATCATATTGTTTTAGATAAAACAGGAACTCTTACTTCCGGAACATTTAAAGTGAAAGAAGTCTTAACCGATAAGGATCCAAAAGAAGTTCTTAACTATGCAAGCATAGCTGAATATTATTCCAATCATCCAATCGCAATAAGTATTAAAGAAGCTTCTACTTTTGAAGTAGATGAAAGTAAACTGCACGAGATTAATGAGATTGCGGGTAGAGGAATGGAAGTGACATACGAGGATGAAGTAATCTATGCAGGAAATTATAAATTAATGAAAGAAAAAGGAATTACATGTAAAGAAGAGAATGTTCCTGGAACACTTGTCTATGTCGCAAAGAATCAAGAATATTTAGGATGTATTTTATTAGGAGATGAACTAAAAGAAGATGCCTATAAAGCGATTGAACAGTTACATCAAGAAGGTAAAAAATGTGTTCTTATTTCAGGAGATAATCAAGAATTAACAGAACAAATCGCAAATGAATTAAAGATGGATGAATACCATGGAGAATGTTTCCCAGAAGATAAAGTCCATTATGTAGAAGAACTTAAGAAACAAGGACTTGTAGGATTTGTAGGAGATGGTGTAAATGATGCACCGGTTATTACTTGTGCAGATGTAGGTTTTGCGATGGGTGCTTTAGGAAGTGATGCGGCAATTGAAGCAGCCGATGTTGTATTGATGGATGATGCTCCATCAAAAATTTCTCTTGCTATCTCTAGTGCAAAACGAATCTTAAAAGTAGCGAATCAAAATATCTATGGTGCAATTCTTATCAAAGTACTTGTATTAATTCTAGGTGCATTTGGTATCGCAAATATGTGGATGGCTATCTTTGCAGATACTGGTGTCGCAATGTTATGTGTCTTAAATAGTTTAAGACTCTTGCATATTGCTAGAAAATAAGGTCAAAATCATATATCCTTAAATTAAGGATGGTGTAACGATATATGAAAAAGATTATAAAATCCATTGTTTTAACTACAATCTTGTTTTTAGGTGCGTGTGGAAATAGTAATAGTCCTGAAGCAATCCTTGCAAAAGCCTATACAAAAATGCAAGATCTCGATAACTTTACTGCTTCTGGAAAGATTGATTTAACAATTGGAGAAAATGAAACAGATTCTTTCTCTATGCCAATTAATTTGGAAGCACGCTTTTTAAGAAATGATAAAAAGAATCTAGAAGATGATGAAAGCTATGTTGTAGTAGACACAAGTCTTTTAGGAATGAATGTTCATTCTGAATCTTGGACAAAAGATGGATATGAATATATTAATGATGGAACATATAAATACTATAGAGAAATCGATACAACAGTAGGTGAAAACATTGATCCGAAACAACTCGCAAAACAAATTATTGATGCTTGTGAATCCATTGAAGTATCAAAACAAGATGATAAAACCATCTTAGATTTAAAAGTTAAGGATGGTTCCTTAAACAGTATTCTTTCAAGTTTTGGTGGAGATATGAATGTGGATGGTTTAGAAGTTGTTGATGGGGCTCTTGATAACTTTACAGTGGATCGTTTCCATATCTTGGTTAATAAAGATGATTATATTGAATCCCTTTATATTGAAGGAAATACAGAAGAAGATGGTATGAAGATGAAGATGACTATGCAACTAGATATCCATGAACTCAATACCACAACGATTCCTTCCTTCAATAAAGATGACTTTATGACAGAAGAAGAATATCAAGAAGTAGCGAATACAGGTGGAGAATTTGGAACAGATCTAAATGGTGGATATTCAAGTGGATTCAGTGATGGTTTTGAACCATATGAAGAAATTGAATTTGATGATGGCACAACAATCACCATTGATGGATCAGGAACTACAGCGTATTATCCATATTTTGATGATGAAGAACAAGCACTCTATATTATGACTGAGACAGATATTGTTGGATATGGTTTCTTCTTCTTTGATAAAGCGATGGTTGAAGATATAAAGAATGAAATTAAAAATAGTACTGATTATGAAATTATAAATGATTCAAAAGGAAATGGTTATTCTATCTATAGTGGATATACACCTAACAGTACAGAGTTATTTGACGCAAATACATCATTCGCCTTATATACCTATGATAATGTTGAATTAGGGTTATTCTTAGTAGGTATGGAAGATCGAGCTTCTTTTGAACAAATGGTTAATACATTGAAATTTACGACCTATTAATGGAATGGAACTATTCATAGTAAGAAGTATGGGTTTAAACCCATACTTTTTTTGTACATTCTTTGTTACAGTAATAAGGAGGTGAAACAATGATTGAAAAGATGAAATGGGTTCATGAACCTAAAGATTATAAAATGACGGAAACACAAATTGAGATTGTGACAGAACCACATACCGATTTATGGCAAAAAACATACTATCACTTTAGTAATGATAATGCGCCTGTCTTACAGATGGAAACCGAAGAGAAATTTTTTTCTTTTGTGGTAAAAACGGATTTTGAAGAAAGTCATCATCGCTTTGATCAATGTGGTATTGTGATGTATTTAGATACAGAGAACTGGTTAAAAGCTTCTATTGAATATGAGAATAAAAATTTTCAACACCTTGGTTCTGTTGTGACAAA
This sequence comes from uncultured Erysipelotrichaceae bacterium, assembly GCA_902797775.1. Lineage (GTDB taxonomy): Bacteria > Bacillota_I > Bacilli_A > Erysipelotrichales > Erysipelotrichaceae > Bulleidia. The sequence goes on from CADBUH010000034.1 coordinate 3,332, forward strand.
TCAAGGATATTCTGATTGGGCAACCACAGAGATTTCTACTGATGTGAAAACGATGTGGTATCGCTTTAGTCGAAGAGAAGATGATTATTGTATCGAAAATTCTATAGATGGAATCACCTTTAAGCAAATGCGTATTTGTCATATGAAAGAAGGGGGAGGAAAGATTCGATTTGGAATATATGCATGCAGTCCAGAAGAATCTAGTTTTCGTGCGATCTTTACAAACCTACAAGTTTTAGAATGTCAATGGATGCCACATGATGGTCAACAACCTGATGATTAATATGGGTGTGATTAGTGGTAATATAAGGATATGAAAAAATTAAGTATTCTATTTCTTTTATTATGTTTATTACCAATGAATGTCTATGCGGAAGGGGAAGAAGAACCTACTCCAGAACCAACCCCTGAGGTAGATTTAATTGGGCCAGATATTGAAGCACCTAGTGGAATTTTAATTGATGAAGAAACAGG
>CADBUH010000035.1 GCA_902797775.1 uncultured Erysipelotrichaceae bacterium
ATAATAGTTAGTTTATTCTAACTATGTTAGTTAAAACTAACTAGGAGGATTTAATGATGCCATTATTATTTGCGAATATTGGAGAAGAGTATTCAATTCAAAGGCTATCTGGATCTATAGATGTTAAAAAGCATCTTGAAGATTTAGGTTTTGTTGTTGGTGGAAAAGTATCCATTGTTGCTTCAAATAATGGAAATTTAATCCTTAATGTAAAAGATTCTAGAATAGCTATCGACCGTTCCTTAGCTTCTAAAATCTATGTTTAATAGGGGAGGAAAATTATGACATTAAATGAAGCTAATATTGGCGATACTGTTGTTGTAAAGAAACTCCATGGAGAAGGTGCTACAAAGAGAAGAATTATGGATATGGGTATTACTAAAGGTACTGAAATCTATCTTCGTAAAGTCGCTCCATTAGGAGATCCAATTGAAGTAACGGTTAGAGGTTACGAGTTATCTGTACGTAAAGCAGATGCGCAAATGATTGAAATTAGTTAGGAAGTGGGTTCTATGTCAGAAAAGAAAATTGTTATAGCGTTAGCAGGTAATCCAAATAGTGGTAAAACAACACTCTTTAATGCTTTGACTGGTTCCAATCAATTTGTCGGTAACTGGCCAAGAGTAACAGTAGAAAAGAAAGAAGGTAAGTTAAAAGGGCATCCTGATGTGATGATTGAAGACTTACCTGGTATTTATTCTTTATCACCTTATACATTAGAAGAAGTTGTATCACGTAACTTTTTAGTTGATGAACAACCAGATGCAATTTTAAATATTGTAGATGGTACAAACTTAGAGAGAAACCTATATTTAACAACACAATTAGCAGAATTAGGAATTCCTATGGTTGTGGCTGTAAATATGGCAGATTTATTAGAAAAACAAGGAACAAAGGTTAACTTAGAAACATTAAGTGAAAAGTTAGGTTGTCCTGTAATGGAGATTTCTGCATTAAAAGGTACAAATGTTGATGGGATTGCGAATGCTGCTATTGAAGTAGCTCGTAATCATTCTTTACCTAAACCTGCAGTATTCTCTAGTAAAGTTGAAGAAGCACTCTCAAAGATTACATCTTTATTACCTAATGTAGCGGAATCTTTAAAACGTTGGTATTCCATTAAAATCTTTGAAAGAGATGATAAGGTATTAGATAGATTATCTGTAGGAATTGATTCCTTTGAAGATGTAATTAAAGGTGTTGAAAAAGATTTAGATGATGATGCAGAAGCAATCATTACAAATGAAAGATATGAATATATCGATAAGGAATTAAAAGATCATAACGCAAAGATTACAAAAGGTGCTGAAAAATTAACACCATCTGATAAGATTGATAGAATCGTTACAAACCGTTGGTTAGCAATTCCAATCTTCTTATTAATTATGTGGTTTGTATACTACATTACAGTTTCTACAGTAGGTAGTGTGGCTACAGACTGGGCAAATGATGGTTTATTTGGAGATGGATTCTTCTTATTTGGGAATGGTAGAGAACAATATACAGAAGCTATGAATTCCTATTATGAAGAACATATCTTTACACCAGAAGTTACAACTAAAGTTTCTGGAGCTGTTGAAGCAGGTATTCCTGGTTCTGATGAAATCTTAGGAGCGATTGAAGAAAAAGATGCGGGTGCTTTTGATGAAGCATATGGATTCTATGGTAGTGAATTAGATGAAAAAGAAGGTGGAAAGTATTCGATTGCGGAAGTAGTAGATACTGCCTTAAGTGAAGATGCAGAATTACCTTCTCCTGAATCCTATGGTACTTGGATTCCAGGTATTCCTGTAATTGTAGAAAACTTCTTAGATTCAATTGGTACAAATGATTTCTTAAAGGGATTAATCCTTGATGGAATTATTGGTGGTGTAGGTGCAGTATTAGGATTTGTACCACAAATGTTAATATTGTTCTTCCTATTAGCGTTCCTTGAATCCTGTGGTTATATGGCACGTATTGCCTTTGTAATGGACCGTCTATTTAGAAAGTTTGGATTATCTGGAAAGAGTTTCATTCCAGTTATGATTGGTACAGGGTGTGGTGTGCCTGGTGTTATGGCATCTCGTACGATTGAAAATGAAAGAGATCGTCGTATGACTATTATGACTACAACATTCATCCCATGTGGAGCGAAATTACCTATTATCGCAATGATTGCGACTGCTTTATTTGGTGGCTCTGCTTGGGTAGCAGTAAGTGCATATTTCATTGGCTTACTAGCGATCATTGTATCTGGTATTATTCTTAAGAAAACAAAGATGTTTGCGGGTGATCCAGCACCATTCGTTATGGAACTTCCTGCATATCACTGGCCAACACTTGGTGGTATGTTACGCTCTATGTGGGAAAGAGGATGGTCTTTCATTAAGAAAGCTGGAACAATCATCTTATTATCTTCCATTATCATTTGGTTAGGTTCAACCTTTGGATGGACAGATGGTGCATTTGGTTGGAATCCTGATTTAGAACTTGAAGCAAGTGTTCTAGGTACGATTGGTAATGGTGTGAAATGGATCTTTGCTCCACTTGGCTTTGATAACATTAAAGCGACCATTGCGACTGTTATGGGTCTAGTTGCTAAAGAAGAAGTTGTTGGTGTATTTGGTGTATTAGATTTTGAAGGTTTAACAAAACTAGCTGGCTATTCCTTCTTAGTATTCAACCTATTATGTGCTCCATGTTTCGCTGCTATTGGTGCAATTAAACGTGAAATGAATAACGCAAAATGGACATGGTTTGCAATTGGATATCAATGCTTATTCGCTTATGTCATTTCCTTAATTATTTATCGCTTAGGTTTATTATTTACAGGTGGAGGCTTCAGTTTATGGACAATCGTCGCTGTAGCTGCACTTGCTTGCTTACTATGGTTACTCTTTAGACCATATAAAGAAGCTACACGTCTTGAAACAAAACTTGCAAATAATTAAAATGAAAGTAAGGATGTACTCTAGCATCCTTACTTTTTTGGGGGAATCATAAAATGTTTGAATATAAAGTACAAATTAAAGGTATGGCTTGTGATATGTGTGAAGCACATATTAATGAGGTTATTCGTAATCACTTTAATGTGAAAAAAGTAAGTTCAAATCACAAAACAAATATCGCCACAATCCTTTCAGAAGAAGATATTGATGAAGAAAAACTAAAAGAGGCGATTACAGGAATTGGATATGATTATATGGGTATGACAAAGTCTACCTATGAGAAAAAAGGTCTGTTTGATTTATTTAAATAAATATATTGACGGTTATTTTATTAACTTATATAATTATCACGTTGTCAGTCCTCTTGAATGAGGTCTGTAACCGCTCGAAAAAGGATTTTAAGCACTTTTTAAGTCTCCTTAACGGCGCGTCTTAAGATAATCAGTCAGGAGGTGTTATGATGTACGCAATTATCGAAACAGGCGGAAAGCAACTTAAGGTTGAAAAGGGACAAACAATCTTCGTTGAAAAACTTAATGCTGAAGTTGGAGACGAAGTAGTCATTGATAAAGTTTGTCTTGTTTCTGACAAAAAAACTACAATTGGTACTCCATATGTTGAGGGTGCTAAAGTAACTTGCAAGGTTGAAAAGCAAGGAAAAGAAAAGAAGATTCTTATCTTCAAGTACAAACAAAAGAAAGGTTCTACACGTCGTAGACAAGGTCATCGTCAACCATATACAAAACTAACTGTTGAAAGTATAGAGGCATAAGATGATTACAGTAAGCGTTCAAACTAGTAACAATAAGATTTCTACCATGAAAGTCACAGGACATGCGAATTACGCTAAACATGGTGAAGATCTTGTATGTGCTGGCGTAAGCGCAATTATGTATGGCTTATGTAATACATTGGATGAATTAAAAACGAAATCAAGTTATAAAGTAACGAGAAATACATTCTTAATTCAATCTGATTTATCACAAAAGTCTGAAACTATTCTAAGGACAGGTTTAATTCAATTGAAAACCATTGAAGAAGCTTATCCACAAAACATTAAGATTAAATAAATGGAGGTGTGAACCGATGAAATTAAAGTTAGATATTCAATTCTTTGCCAGCAAAAAGGGTGTATCTTCTACAAAGAACGGACGTGACTCTGCTGGTCGTAGACTCGGAGCGAAAAAAGCGGATGGACAATTCGCTACTGCCGGAAGCATTCTATATCGTCAAAGAGGAACACGTATTTATGCCGGTAAGAATGTAGGTCGTGGTGGAGACGATACATTATTCGCTAAGGTTGATGGTATCGTTAAATACGAACGTTTGGGAAAAGATAAAAAACAAGTTTCTGTTTACCCACAACAAGCATAATGATAAAGCTCCTATAAAGGAGCTTTTTTAAGAGGTGCATATGATTGATTTAGTAAATATTAAAGTAAAAGCAGGAGATGGTGGAAAAGGATGTGTCGCTTTTCGTCATGAGAAATACTATCCAAATGGTGGACCTTTTGGAGGGGATGGAGGACGAGGTGGAAACGTCTATTTTGCGGTTGATACAAATGAAACCACTTTAACAAAACTCCGTTTTACAAAATCTGTCAAAGCTGGAAATGGTGGAGATGGAATGACAAAGAAAATGCACGGAAAAGATGGGGATGATGTAACCATAAAAGTTCCATTAGGAACTATGATAAGAAACGCTAAAAATGGAGATCTATTAGCGGATTTAACGAGACCTAATCAAGTTGTCTTAATTGCGAAAGGTGGAAAAGGTGGTTTAGGGAATATACACTTCGCTACAGCACGTAATAATACGCCAGAATATGCACAACCTGGAGAAATAGGAGAATCCTTAGAGCTTCAAGTAGAGTTACGCTTATTGGCAGATGCAGCACTTTTAGGCTTTCCATCTGTTGGTAAATCAACCTTCTTATCGGTTGTATCGAATGCGAAACCTGAAATTGCAGCCTATCCATTCACAACCATAGAACCTAGTGTTGGGGTTGTTCGTTTATCGGATGAAAGAAGTTTTGTGTTAGCGGATATGCCTGGGTTAATTGAAGGGGCAGGAGATGGAAAAGGATTAGGACATGAATTCTTACGTCATATTTCAAGATGTCGTGTACTTGTCCATGTCATTGATATGACAGGTGAATTTCAAGATCCAATTGAATCATATGAAATTATCAATGAGGAATTAAAGAAATATGATATTTCATTGGAAAATCGTAAACAAATCATTGTTGCAAATAAGATGGATATGGAAGAAAGTAAAGAGAATCTAAAACGCTTTAAAGAAAAATATCCAGATTTAGAAATCTATGAAACTTCTACCTTATTACATGAAGGCTTAGATAAGGTATTGTATGCTATTATGGATGCAATAGAAGAAGTTAAAGTGAATACCCCTGAAGAAGAAACAAGTGATGAAGTTGTTGTCTATCGTTATGAACCTAAGAAGAAAGATTATGCAATTATTAATTTAGGTAATCATAAATGGAAAGTTCAAAGTGATAAGATTGATCGATTAGTATCCCAAGTAGATTTCAATAAAGAAGAAGACACATATCAATTTGCGATGACTTTAAAGAAAATGGGAATCGATGCTGCATTATATGAAGCAGGTGTTCAAGTAGGAGATGAAGTTATTATTGGAACTTATATTATGAATTATGAAGAATAGGAGTTAAAATTTATAACTATGATTGCGTTTATTAAAGGGACCATTACTGCTTATGGAGCAGATTGGATTGTGATTGAACAGAATGGGATTGGATGGAAAGTATTTTATCCTCATACCGAAGCGATTCATTTAAATGAGTCGGTTCAGATTTTTACTTATATGCATATTACGGAAAATGATGTAAGTTTATTTGGCTTTGAATCACAAGAAGAACAAGACCTATTTACACGTCTTATTAGTGTAAAAGGCTTAGGTCCTAAAACCGCAATTAATATGTTGGCACATACCACTTCAAATCGTTTAATCGCATCCATTGAACAAGGGGATGTGAACTTACTAAAGAGTATGCCTGGTATAGGTGCTAAAACAGCGAGTCAAATTATTTTAGATTTAAAAGGTAAACTCGTACATACAGATAAAGAAAAAGAAAACTATTCATCTGAAATAAATGATGCATGTGAAGCATTAAAAAATTTAGGTTATAAGCAGGGAGAAATTACTCAAGCCGCTAAGATTATGAGTGAAAGCAGTAATCTTAGTACAGAAGAGTATTTAAAGATTGGCTTGCAATTTTTAATGAAAAAGAAAGTTGGTAGTTAATCATGGAAGAAAACACAAGAATTGTATCTGCAGAACATACTGCATATGATGAAGATGAAACCATTCGTCCTAAGACATTGGATGAATATGTTGGCCAAGATGCATTAAAAGATAACTTACGCATCTTTATTCAAGCTGCGAAAAATCGTAATGAATCTTTAGATCACGTATTACTCTATGGTCCTCCAGGACTTGGTAAAACAACACTCGCTTATATATTAGCGAATGAGATGAATACCAATATTCGTATTATTACAGGTCCTAGTATTGAAAAGAGTGGTGATTTAGCAGCGATTTTATCTATGCTTGAACCTGGTGATGTTTTATTTATTGATGAAATACATCGTCTTCCTAAAGTTGTTGAAGAAGTACTTTATCCAGCAATGGAAGATTTTGCGATTGATGTAATGGTTGGAAAGGATTCGGGAGCTCGTAATATTCGTCTTGATTTACCTCCATTTACATTAGTTGGAGCTACAACAAGAGCAGGTGATTTATCTGCACCATTAAGAGATCGTTTTGGGATTGTTAATAAATTAGATTATTACGATAACAATCAACTTGCACAAATCATTTCTCGTAGTGCGAGAGTTCTAGGTGTATCCATTGATGAAAATGCAGTTATTGAGATTGCGAAACGTTCCCGTGGAACACCTCGTATTGCGAATCGTTTATTACGTCGTATTCGTGATTTTGCGGAAGTATTGAATCATGGCGTTATTTCATTGGATGTTGCGAAGGACTCTCTCGATCGCTTACATGTCGATTCTTTAGGTTTAGATGAAGTTGATATTCGTTATCTACGTGGTATTATTGAACGTTTCCATGGAGGGCCTGTAGGCTTAGATGCTTTAGCTAATACAATCTCTGAAGAAACCGCAACACTTGAAGATGTATATGAACCTTATTTAATACAAATTGGCTTTGTGAATCGTACTTCTAGAGGTAGAACAGTAACCCATAAAGCTTATGAACATTTAGGAATAGCACAAAACGGAACATTATTTTAGTTATGACACCAGAAGAAGAAAAGAAAACAATTAAAGATATAAAGAGAAATTACTTTTTAACTACCATGTTAGTTTATTTAGGTTTTTTCATCTTTGTTTATTTCATCATTAATATTTTCTTAATGATCTTACAAGTTCATCCTTATATTAATTTATTGTTTGCGATTCTTCTTTTATTAATGGATATTCTTTTTACAGATCGAATTATGAATCATTATTTTAAAGATCGTTGGATTCAAAAATAAGTTGATTAGTTGAATGAATATGCATATAATTTTGTTAAATGCGATGAAAAGAAGAGTAGTTCTATCGTGATTATATAGAGAGTCTTTGGTTGGTGAAAAGAAGATTAAGACGATAGATATGAAGGTCATCTTGGAGCAGTTTTTCTGAAAGAGAGTAGGAAAAAACGTTACGTACGTTACACGGTTGAGAAGTAAGTAAGGTGGTACCACGCTATCCGCGTCCTTTTGTAGGACGTTTTTTATTTTTTGGAGGTAAAACAAATGGAAAACAAAATGGCACAAAAGTATAACCATAAAGAAGTAGAAGAAGGAAAATATCAAAATTGGATTGATAAAGGATATTTTACAGCAGGTGATAAATCAAAAGATCCTTTTACAATTGTGATTCCACCTCCAAATGTAACGGGTATCTTACATATTGGGCATGCATGGGATAATACATTACAAGATATTATTTCACGTTTTAAACGTATGCAAGGATATGACATGTTGTATTTACCTGGTATGGACCATGCGGGTATCGCTACACAAGCGAAAGTCGATCAACGTTTAAAGAATGAAGGAATCTCTCGTTATGATATTGGTAGAGAAAAGTTCTTAGAACGCGCTTGGGAATGGAAGGCTGAATATGCAGCGACCATTCGTAAACAATGGGCAAAATTAGGAAATAGTCTAGATTATACAAGAGAACGTTTCACAATGGATGAAGGGTTCAATGAAGCTGTTAATCATGTCTTTGTATCCTTATATAAAGAAGGATTAATTTATAGAGGGCAACGTATCATTAACTGGGATCCAGTTGCACGTACTGCATTAAGTAATATTGAAGTTATTTATAAAGATATTAAAGGCTCCATGTATTATTTCAACTATAAAGTAGTTGAAACAGGAGATACATTTACTGTTGCGACAACTCGTCCTGAAACAATGTTTGGGGATGTATGCGTTGTAGTACATCCAGAGGATGAACGTTTTAAACATTTAATTGGAATGCATGCGATTAATCCTGCAAATGGAGAAGAGTTACCAATCATTGCGGATGATTATATTGATTTAGAATTTGGTACAGGTGCCATGAAGTGTACGCCTGCACATGATCCGAATGACTATATGATTGCAGAAAGACATAATCTTCCTAAGCCAATTTGTATGAATCCAGATGGCACTATGAATGCTTTAGCTGGTAAATATGAAGGAATGGATCGTTATGAATGTAGAGAACTTGTTACGAAAGAAATTGAAGCAGCAGGTAATCTAATTAAGATTGAAGAGATTGAACATAATGTAGGACACTCAGAAAGAACTGATTGTATAGTTGAACCATATTTATCTGAACAATGGTTTGTAAAGATGAAACCATTAGCGGATGAGGTATTAAAGAATCAATTAATTGAAGACCAAAAGATTCATTTCTATCCAGAACGTTTTGAAAAGACATTTGCCCAATGGTTAGAAAATATTGAAGATTGGTGTATCTCTAGACAATTATGGTGGGGACATCGTATTCCTGCTTGGTATCATAAAGAGACTGGAGAAATCTATGTAGGTGAAGAAGCACCAAAAGATATTGAAAATTGGACACAAGATGAAGATGTATTAGACACATGGTTCTCAAGTGCGCTATGGCCATTTGCGACCTTAGGTTGGCCAGAAGAAACGGAAGACTATAAACGTTATTATCCAACTTCTACACTTGTTACAGGATATGACATTATCTTCTTCTGGGTAGCACGTATGGCTTTCCAAGGACGTTACTTTACACATAATCGTCCATTTAAAGATGTATTAATCCATGGTTTAATCCGTGATAAAGATGGACATAAGATGTCGAAATCTGCAGGTAATGGTATTGATCCAATGGATGTTATTGAACAATATGGTGTAGATGCATTACGTTTCTTTTTAACCACAAATAGTACACCTGGACAAGACATGCGTTATATCGATGAAAAAGTGGAATCTTCTTGGAACTTTATTAATAAGATTTGGAATGCATCTAGATTTGTCATTATGAATCTTGATGATGATATGAAACTAGAAGATATTGATTTAACACATTTATCTAGTACAGATGCATGGATTCTAACAAAGTTAAATGAAACCATTCAACATGTTACAGATAATAATGAAAAATATGAATTCGCAATTGTAGGAAATGAACTCTATAACTTTGTATGGGATGATTTCTGTTCCTGGTATTTAGAGATGAGTAAAGCATCTCTTGCTTCTCAAGATAAAGAAGTAAGAAAGAGTGCACAATCAACATTATTAATTACACTCTTAACAATCATTAAATTACTCCATCCATTCATGCCATTTGTTACTGAAGAAATCTATCAAGCTTTACCTCATAAAAAAGAAAGTATTTGTATTGAAGATTGGCCAACAATCATTCCAAACATTAAAGAAGTAGATATAGATTCTATGGATCGTATTACTTCTGTTATCTCTAAGATTCGTGAAGTTAAATTAATCAATAATAAAAAACCTTCTGAAATGATTGATTTTGTGATTAAAGATTTAGATGGAAATCTTGTACCATATGATGAAGATCAATCTCAAATGATTCAAAGAATGGCGAAAGCGAATTGGGTTAGTGAACTCTCTGGAGATTTAAGTGTAGAGACTGTTCATCATGGATATATTTATATTCCATCGAATCAATTACAAGATAAGGAAGAAGAATTACAAAAACAATTAAAAGAAGAAAAACGTTTACTTCAAGAAATCAAGAGAGGGGAAGGAATCTTATCTAATGAAGGTTTCTTAAGTAAAGCACCAGCTGAAAAAGTTGAACAAGAAAAAGCAAAATTAGAAAACTATAAAAAACAATTAGAAACCGTTCAAGAAAGAATTAAACATTTAAAATCAATCTAAACACTTAGTTGATGAAGTGAAAGAACTGTTCAAAGACAAAGCATTCATGCATGATGAATGCTTTTCTTTTGTTAATTTAATTAATAAAAATTTTATATAGAATTAATTGTTTTATATTTTTTAATGTTTTATAATCTAAATGGATTTAAATATCTAAAGAAAAGGGAGGCTATATGGCAGTAAAAAAGTATGTCTATAAGTTTTCGGAAGGAAATGGATCAATGCGTGAACTGCTCGGTGGTAAAGGTGCAAACCTTGCTGAGATGAGTAGAATCAAATTGCCTGTTCCTAACGGATTCACAATCACAACTGAAGCATGTAACAGTTATTATGATTGCGGCAAGAAAATCAACAAAGAAATTCTTTCTCAAATCTGGTCTACACTAACTTGGTTAGAAAAAGACACAGGAAAGAAATTAGGAGACAAGAAAAATCCATTACTTGTTTCGGTTCGTTCTGGTGCAAGAGCTAGTATGCCAGGTATGATGGATACAATCTTAAACCTTGGAATGAATGATGAAGTAGTTAAAGTTGTTGAAAATAAAACTGGAAATAAGAGATTCGCTTATGACTCTTATAGACGTTTCATTCAAATGTTCTCTGACGTTGTTATGGGTTTAAATAAATCTAAATTCGAAGAGATTATTGATGAAATGAAAGAAAAGAAGGGAATTAAACTAGACATCGATTTAGATGCTGAAGATATGGTTGAATTAACAACAAAGTTTAAAGCCTTCTATAAACACAACTTAAAAGAAGAATTCCCACAAGATCCAAAAGTTCAACTTGTTAGAGCGATTGAAGCAGTATTCCGTTCTTGGAATAACGAAAGAGCAATCTTCTATAGAAAGATGAATGATATTCCATCTTCTTGGGGAACAGCTGTAAACGTACAATCCATGGTATTCGGTAACATGGGTGATGACTGTGGTACTGGTGTTGCATTTACAAGAAACCCAGCTACAGGTGAAAACAAATTATTCGGTGAATTCTTAATGAATGCACAAGGTGAAGACGTTGTTGCTGGTATTCGTACACCTGAAACAATCGATAAGCTAGGTAAAGAAATGCCTGGTGCATATAAAGAATTCGTTCGTATCTGTAAGATTCTTGAAAAGCATTATCATGATATGCAAGATATGGAATTTACAATTGAACATGGTAAACTCTATATGCTTCAAACAAGAAATGGTAAACGTACTGCAGCTGCTGCATTAAAAGTTGCTGTAGATATGGTTAAAGAAGGATTAATCACAAAAGATGAAGCATTATCTATGGTTGATCCTAAACAATTAGACGATTTACTCCACCCTCAATTCGATAGTGCAGATCTAAAACGTAAAAAGAATGATGTAATTGCGAAAGGTCTAGCTGCTTCTCCAGGTGCTGCTTGCGGTGAAATCGTATTCAGTGCTGAAGATGCAAAAGCTAAAGTTAAAGCTGGACATAAAGTAATTCTTGTTCGTTTAGAAACATCTCCAGAAGATATCGAAGGTATGCATGTATCTGAAGGTATCTTAACGGTACGTGGTGGTATGACTAGTCATGCTGCAGTAGTTGCTCGTGGTATGGGTGCTTGCTGTGTATCTGGTGCTGGTGATATTACCGTTAATGAAGCTAAGAAATTCTTCATCGTTGGTGGTGAAAAATATAAAGAAGGAGATGTAATTTCTCTTGATGGTTCTACAGGTCTTGTTTATAAGGGAGCTATCAAAACTGTTCCAGCTACAATTTCTGGTAACTTCAAGAAGTTCATGGACTGGGCAGATGCTCGTCGTACATTAAAAGTACGTACAAACGCTGATACACCAGAAGATGCAAAACGTGCAGTTGAATTTGGTGCGGAAGGTGTAGGACTAGTTCGTACAGAACATATGTTCTTCAACTCTGCAGAACGTATTAAAGCAATTCGTATGCTTTGTGTAGCTCAAACTCTTGAACAAAGACAAAAAGCCTTAAAGATTCTTGAACCATATCAACAAAAAGACTTTGAAGGTATCTTCGAAGCTATGGGTGGAAGAAGTGTTACAATCCGTTTATTA
>CADBUH010000036.1 GCA_902797775.1 uncultured Erysipelotrichaceae bacterium
CTTTGATGTTTTTTTGAATTAACTTTTGACTATCTTTTCGATAAAAAGCAATCGCTGCTTTTTGTGCAACATAACTTGCCCCATTAAAACGATTAATCGTTCTTTCTTTAAAGAGTTTTGAATCAATCGCTTTTGGTAAAACAAAATAGGAACATCTTAATCCCGTAAACGAAGCTTTCTTTGAAAAACTGCGTAGTTCTATCGCACATTTTTCACTCTCTTTTATTTCATAAATACTTCTAGGAACATCCTTACTCGTTATAAAACATTCATATACATTGTCATAAATTAATACTGCTTTTTCTTTTAAACAATATTGAATCCATTTCTTTAAATCTTTATAAGTATACGCATTTCCAATTGGATTATTTGGTGAACAAATATACACAATATCATAATGTTCCTTAGGGATGACCATCTTAAAGTCTTTATCTAGTGGGGTTGTATAAACCTTTCGATTTAAGGCATAGGCACCATTACGATAGATTGGATATACAATATCCGCTAAAAGAATCTTACTCTTTTGGTCAAAAAGTTCTAAAAGATTTGTGGAATCTGATTTCGTTCCATCTGAAATAAAGATCTCTTCTTTCGTAAAGGAAAAGGATCCATATTCTTTCTTAAGAATGGTTTCTCTTAATTCTTCTAAACCATAATAAGACCCATATCCAGAAAAGGTTTTCATTTCTGCTAAATCATCAACTGCTTCATGCATCGCTTTGATGATTGGTTCTACAATTGGTTTTGATACATCCCCAATTCCTAAAGATACAACCTTTACCTCTGGATGTTTCATTTTAAAATCTTTGACATATTGAGAAGCTTTTGAGAATCCCTTCTCATGGTCTACTTTTAATAAGTTCTTATTTAGCATAGTATTATCATACCTTTTCAAGATAAAAATAAAAAGTCTCTTGCGAGACTTCTTACCACTTAACCATAGGTGTTAAATATTGTGCATTATAGATATCCGTTAATCGATATCCATAAAGTGCGTTCACATCTTGTGTTAAGGCATAGGTTCCAACCTTTAATACAGATTCAATTGGTTCTCCCTCTTGCATGGATACCGTTAATGTACTTCCAAGAGGATATTGATCATCAAAGTTTCCACTATAGTCATAATAGTCACAAATGAAATCAATTCGATCTCCATTTTGAAGTGGTATCATACGTGCTTGTGTATCAACCGCTTCCTCATAAATCTTTTGAATACCTATCACACTTCCATCCACATTATCTCCTGTGAATTCTAATAAGAGATTTACACGTTCTCCATTTAGAAGTGCAGGTACATATCCAGTAACAGAATAATTTCCATCCTCATAATATTCTTCACTTAAGATATAATACGAAACAATTTGATCATTAATACAAATCCATTTCCCATCATAATCTACAAGTAAGTTTCCATCGTTATCAAACTCATAAATATTATCGAGACCTAAATCAATATAACCTGTACCATCATCAACCCACACATTTAGTGCGATATCTCTCATAAGAGCCCATTGTGATTCACTTAGAGCGAGAACTTGTTTACCATCTCGTTCACTATACACAAGCCCTTCTGTCTCCACATGATTACGACCTAAGAGTTGTGAAATCGCATTTAAGGAATTTGGACTAACAGAAGTTCCTCCTAACATATCATAGAGTGAATAACCTGTCGGAGATGGTTGACTTGCGCCACCTAGTAATAAACTAAGGATATCTTCGGTTGAATAGACTTGGCTATTCGAAGTTGGGGCACCACCTAAAATACTAAATAAGTTATTCGTAGAATTTCCTGCGACAATTTGTCCACTCGCTGTTAAAGTAGCGAAACTTCTAACTGCACTTGAATACGCTTCATCCATTCCAATATTCGCATAGATCTTAGAAGCCGCATTCACACGATTCGCTGCGTAATATGGGAAGTAAATACTTAACCCATATGAGTTCTTCATATTATTTACACGGTTATATTTCACACAAGATTGGATTGCTTGAGCGAGTTCTTGTCCTTCACGATTCCCCATATTTAATGCAAAGTGTGTTAAATCAATTTGGTCAATGCGTGTTGATTGGGCATATTCTTTTGTGACACTACGTGCATCCGCAACCGTTTTAAAGTCTTGTGATTCTAAAGTATTATTAATCGTTTTCGCAAACGAAGTTAGTTTACTAGGAACATTCGCTTCAAATTCTCCTAAATCAATTAAAGATAGAGATGTTTTATCACGACCATTACTTGTTTGTGCTGAAGCTACAGTAAAGTCATCAATAATTTGTTTTCCTATTTCGGTTGTAGGTAAAGAGGAATTCTTTGCGAGAGAACTTAACCAGTTCGTATAATACCAACCTGTACCAGGTTCGGTTTCTTCCGAAGCAATCATATAATCTGCGTATGGTGATAAAGCCATCGCTGTTTCTGCTGTCGCCATTAAACATGCATCAAAACCAATGAAGTCAAACTTTACACCACTCGCTTTTAATACTTGGCTAATTTCATCAATGGTCATCGTTCCATTTGGATAATTTTGATCATATCCATACCCTTGTAGAGAACCTGC
>CADBUH010000037.1 GCA_902797775.1 uncultured Erysipelotrichaceae bacterium
TCATATACTTGTAGGAATTCTATTCTATTATCGATTTCATAAAGAATATGATCAAAGAAAGGTATTCTTAGCGAGTATTCTCTATTACGTATATACGCCATTTAATATTATGGCTTTATCTTATAATACGATGAGTATTGCTTTCTTATTGCTTGCGCTAATGTGCTATCCATGGAAGAAAGAGAGTATCGTATATTCCTTTCTTGCGGGTATTCTTTATGGATGTGCAGTATTGAATGCACCACTTCTTGCGCTTGGCTATTTTATTCTTTTATTCTATTTAATAAATAGTAAGAATATGAATGGTAAGAATTATTTATTCTTTTCAATTGGGATAGGGGTAATTGCCTTATTCTTCTTATTCTTTGTATTTTCAAGAATCACATGGAATGAATTTACTTCTTCCTTTCAACTTCTATTTGATCCTTCCCATAGTGGTGGAATTCTATTTAATACCATTAAAAATGGGGGTAGACTAATCGTACATTTCCATATTGGTTTTCTAGGTTTACTAGTATTACTTTTATTACCACTTTTATCTTTAAAGAAAGAGAAGAAAGAGATGACGATGAAAGTTCTATATGGAATAGTATGTTTAAGTATTCTATGGGTAGGTTTTATACATCCTACCGAAAATGATTTAGGTGGATTCTCAAAAGTGTTAATTCCATTTGCGTTATTAGGATTTGGGGAAATACTATTCTATGAAAATCCATATGAATTAAAGGTCTTCTATTGGGTTTCTATATTCCATGCGTTTGTTGTGTCAATGTCTTCGAATGTTGGACCAGATTCCTTTTCTTGTCCTTTGATTGTAGCTTGTATGAGCACAATCTTAATGATGAAGGATGAGGATAAAGTATATGCACAAGCTTTATGTATATTCTTGATCATTGTATTAGCTTATTTCAAAATCTTTAATTACTACCAAGGCTCTCGTAATTTTGAAATGAATACGAATGTTGGCCCATGCAAAGGATTAATCGATTCCAAAGAAGTCATCACAAAGTATGAAGAAACCTTTGACGATATCAAAGCGATTGGAGAAAAAGAAGGGGAATCTTTACTTTGTATCTCCAATGAAAGTTGGCCATATTTAGTAACTTCAAAAAGAGTGGGTAGTGGTTGGAGTTATTTGATGTTTTGGCAGGAAGAAGACTTTATAAACTATGAAGAAACATATATGGAATTACACCCTAATCTCAAACCATATATCTATCTTGATCCAGATAATCATTATGTGATGACGAAGGATAATGAATGGCTTCAGGGCCATACATTCATCGAAGAAATGCGATATGGTATACTTTATAAATGGTAAATTGGAAAGGGTATCAGAATGATTATTAGTGGACAATATAACCTTCAAACGAAGAAATATATGAATACACAAGAAGATGCTTTTTCCTATGAAGATGAAGATGTAATCGTAGTAAGTGATACCTCATATGATCCTTCACTTCCTTCTTCGATTGCACAATCGTATAAAGAAGAAGGACTCGAAGCAATCACTCAATTAAACCAAATGTATCTTCTTTCTATTTTTGATAAAAATAAGAAGGAATTATTCATATTATCCGATCTATCAACTTCAAAATTTGAAGTTTATTATACAATTCAAGATCATGTTTTCTATTATTCCACTTCCTTAAAACGTTTATTGGCAGATAGTAAAATAGAAAGAACCTTTAATTATGAAGCGGCACGAGAATTCTTAGAGAATCATTTTTTAATTGGAGAGAATACATTAATCAAGAATGTATATAAATTAAAACCTTTACATGTATTAAAGGTTAAAGAGGAAGTAATACAAGAAAAAATAGATTATCCATTGGATATTCCGAGTACTTCTGAAGCGAAACATAAATATGTTCCATTACTTCGTGAAATGGTGAAAAAACATATTGTAGGTAATAAGGTAGCGATGCCATTATCAAGTGGTTATGATACAAGTTTTATTCTCGATACAATCCTTCGTGAAGGGCATAAGGAGATTGATGCGTTTTGTGTAGGAAGTCTTCATGGGAATAATGAAATACCCGATGTAGAAGAAACTTGTAAGGCAATCAAAGAGATTAATCTACATATAGGGTATGTTAAGGAAGAAGATTTAAATGATTTAGCAGATATTGTATGGAGATTAGATGGGATTGTTTATGAAACAGGTATCTTTTTACAATATGCCTTAGCGAAACTCGTATCGAAACATAATATCTCTTATTTATTATGTGGCGAATGTAATGATGAGATTCAAAATCCATATTATTTAGAAAATATGAAGGATTTAAAAAATGGAAAACTAAATGATACACAACTATTATCTGCGATTAGTAATCCATATCTTTATTCTTCGCGTGTTATACAAAAGAAGAGTGCGATCATGCTAAATAGCTTTAAAATACAAACCACGTATCCATTTGTGGATAAAAGATTAATGGAAGTAGCGTATCCATTAAAAGGATTAAATGGAAAGAGAAAGTGGTATTTTAAGAGAATGTGTAAAAAGAATATGCTTAAGGTATTAAGTGATCGTATGCGCTTATTCCGTGTTGGAGGAACAACGGGCATTGATTCTTTAATGGATGAAACACAAATGAAACAATTAGAGACATTTGTAAACGCTAGTCCAGTGATTCAACAAATTGATCAAGTATCCATTGATTTTAAAGATACAGAGTTATCTTTAAAACTCATGAAGGAACAAGAAAAGATGGATCGTATGAAACAATTCCTTTTCCGTAGAAAACCAATCAAAGAGATGGAGGAAACGCCATTAATAAAATTATATTTATTACTCTTTTATGAGTTATTTATCACAAATAAATATGATGAATATTTAACAGAAGAGGGGCTTCCTTTAAAAACAAGAGATATTATAGACTTCTCTTTCGCAAATGTTCATAATTAAATAGAGGATTTAAGAGGTGGAAATATGACAAAAGTAGCTTTGATTACAGGTATAACAGGACAAGATGGGTCTTATCTTGCGGAATTTTTACTAGAGAAAGGATATGAAGTGCATGGGATTATCCGTCGCTCTTCTGTATCCAATACCGAAAGAATAGATGCTATTTTATCGCAATTAAAACTTCATGAAGGAGATTTAACCGATAGTTCATCTTTAATACGTATTATTGGAGAAGTTCAACCAGATGAAATCTATAATCTCGCTGCCCAAAGTCATGTTCAGATATCCTTTGATGTTCCAGAATACTCTGGAGATGTGGATGCATTAGGAGTATTACGCGTACTAGAAGCAGTACGTATTTTACATTTAGAAAAGAAAACAAGAGTTTACCAGGCTTCTACAAGTGAGTTATTTGGGAAAGTGGAAGAAGTTCCACAAAAGGAAACCACTCCATTCCATCCTTTCTCACCATATGGTGTCGCAAAACAATATGGGTATTGGATTGTGAAAGAATATAGAGAAGCTTATGGTATCTTTGCGTGTAATGGAATCTTATTTAATCATGAATCCGAACGTCGTGGAGAAAACTTTGTGACACGTAAGATTACATTAGCTGTTGGACGTATCGCAGAAGGTCTACAAGATCATCTAGAACTTGGGAATATGGATAGTTTAAGAGACTGGGGATATGCCAAAGATTTTGTGGAATGTATGTGGTTAATGCTTCAGCAAGAAGAACCAGATGATTATGTAATCGCGACAGGCGTACAACATACCGTCCGTGATTTTACAGAAAAAGTATTCGCTGCGAATGGCATAAAGATTGAATGGCGTGGCGAAGGACTTGAAGAAAAGGGATATGATAAAGAAACAGGAAAGATGCTTGTATGTGTGAATCCAATGTGGTTTCGACCAACCGATGTGGTTAACTTATTGGGAGATCCTACCA
>CADBUH010000038.1 GCA_902797775.1 uncultured Erysipelotrichaceae bacterium
CTTTTTATTTTCATTTTATTTTAAGTAATATATAATAATACCGTTACAGGAAGTAACGGTTTGCATAGAAATGCATGAAACACACTAGAAGGCGTGATTGTTCATAATGAACACAGGTCTTTTTTATTAGAAAGAAGGGATATTATGCAGACCAAAAGAATTGTATTAACAGGATTGATGATTGCTTTAGGAATTATATTACCTATCGCTGTTACATTTATTCCAAATGGAGGAACACTCTTTTCTCCAATGCATATTCCTGTTTTACTTGCAGGTTTAGTCTTAGGTCCAGTTGAAGGACTAATTACAGGAGTTGCTTCTCCATTACTCTCTCATTTATTAAGAGGGATGCCACCAGCGCCAGTTGCTGCAGCAATGGCAGTTGAACTTGGAGTTTATGGAGTAGTAGCTGGATTGTGTATGAAAGTATTAAAAGGAAATGGTATGAAAGAATTATATATTTCCTTAATTGTCGCAATGGTTTGTGGAAGAATTGCGGGAGGCTTATTTAGAGGTTTCATTCTAAATGCTGGAGAATATACAATGGCTATGTGGTTTTCTTCCTATGTTGTATCAACCATTCCAGGAATGATTACACACCTGATCTTAATTCCAATTATAGCGAAAGCTTTACTGAAAGCAGGTGTAACAAAATAACCGTTTCAAACGAAACGGTTTTTAAATACTTCCACCTGTATGAGAGATAGCTTTAGAAGCTTCAATGGAACCTTCTAAACCACATTCATATAAGTCTTTGTGATGTAAGAGTCCATTCATAAACCCTGCGACAAAGTGATCCCCTGCACCAGTTGTATCTTTAATATTCTCTACTGGGATCGCATCTAAATGAAATGCATTATCCTTTCCACTTATATAGCAACCTTTCTCACCTAACTTAACAATGACATTCTTAATTCCATAGGAATGTAATACCGAAGCAATTTTAGAATACTCTGTTTCATTGGAATAATAGCGTGCTTCATTTTCATTTGGAAAGAAATAATCAATAAGAGGTAATACTTCTTTGAATTGTTCAAGGGTATTATTTTCAGATAATGGTAATTTTGTATCTACACAAATGATGGAACCATTTTGATGTGCTTGATGCATTAAGTTCTTCACAGTTTCAGGATCTGTTAAAGGTGGTCGAAATAAACTTGCGAAAGATACAATCTTTGCGTTAGGTAAGAGTACAGAGTTAAGCGAAGAACCTTCTAATTTCGTCGCATTGGAATTAATAGAGATTCTAGAACCATCGGTATTTACTTGTAAGTTTGCGATAGGAGTCGTAATTGGAAAGAATTGGATAAGGTCTGTTATAACATTATGTTTTGAAACCTCATGAAAGATGATATCGCCTGCCATATCCTTTCCTAATACACATAATAAACTAACCTTACAGCCTAATTCACTAAGTGCGATTGCTTCATTGACAGCGTCTCCTCCAGTATGGAGTTCTATCGTACTTGCACGATATACATTAGGTTTATAAGGGGTTTCTTCTTTTTCTCTTGTGATACAGTCTATAACTGCTTGTCCAATACATATAACATCTAACATAATACTCATAGTATAATATATGTGAGAAACAATATCACACAAATAATATAAATAAAGGAGGGCTTAACATGGAGTGGACCAAGGAAATGGTGCATGAGGTTGTTGAAGAACAGCGTGCGTATTTTAAAACTGGCCAAACACTAGATGTGGATTGGCGTATCCGACAGTTAAAGAAACTGAAAACAGCGATTCTTGCTTTTGAAGAAGAACTAGAAGATGCCCTATATGAGGACTTAGGTAGATGTAAAACAGAAGCGTATGTCTTTGATATTGGGGATGTCATCCTAGAGATTAATGAAGCCATTGCAGGATTAAAGAAATGGGCAAGACCAGAGACACACTTTAGTGGGCTTGTATGCTTTCCGAGTATCATAACGAAAGTATATAAGATGCCTTATGGTGTATCTTTAATCATTAGTCCATTTAACTTTCCAATTCTATTATCTTTAGGTGTATTAACCGCTAGTATTGCAGGAGGCAATACAGCGGTACTAAAGACAAGTTCTAAATCTAAAGCTTGTACAAAGGTATTACAAAAAATCATAGATGTAACATTCCCAAGAAAGTATGCGGTTGTAATTGATGGGGGACATGATGTCGCAGATTATTGTTTAGAAGAAAGATTCGATAAGATCTTCTATACAGGTTCTCCTAAAGTTGGAATCCATGTAATGGAAATGGCATCAAAACACTTAACACCAGTTGCCTTAGAACTTGGTGGAGAGAATGGAAACTGGTGTGTTGTTCGAAAAGATGCAGATATTAAAGATGCTGCTAGAAAGATTGCGTTCTTTAAAATCTGTAATAGTGGACAAATATGTATCAATATTAACCAAGTTGCAGTTGCAGAAGAAATCGCAGATTTATTTGTAGAAGAATTAAAGAAAGCAATCATAAAACAAATTGGAGAAAACCCAATTGAGAATCCAGAGTATCCAAACCTCATTGGTTCTAAAGCGTATGATTGGTGTGCAGAAGAAGCAGATCAATATCGCGATCGAATTGTCTTTGGTGGTGTAGGTAATAAAGAAACATTAAAGTATGCACCAACGATTATTTATCCAGTTCATATTGATGAACCAATTGTGAATCATGAACTCTTTAATCCATTACTTCCAATCGTTACATATAAAGATGATGAAGTGGAAGACTTAATGAAAACCATCGCAGATCGTGAACATGGTTTAGCACTTTATCTTTTCACAAAGGATATGAAGTGGGCAAAGAAAACTATGCAGACCCAACAATATGGTGGTGGATGTATCAATGAAGTATGTCTTCACTTAGTTGTTAAAGGAGTTCCATTTAATGGTACAGGTCATTCCGGAATGGGTGCGTATCATGGAGAATGGGGATTTAGAGAATTTACACATCCTTCTACGGTACTGATTGGACATACAAAGTTTAATCTACCATTACGTGAACACCCATATACGGGAGAAAAGAATAAATATAAAGATATCTTATTAAAACTATTTGAAAGGTAGGAAAGGGATATGAGAAAGTATAAAGAAGAATACTGTCGCTCATTTCAAGCAACCATGAAAATAGGAAACTATTTCCTAGGTTATCGTACTCCTAGAACGATTGTTGGACCAGGGAGTGTATTAAGACTTCCAGAGGATATCAAGAAGTATAATGTTCATCATGTGTTATTTGTGAGTGATGAAAAAATTATGGAACTTGGTTTACCAAATGGATTATTAAAAGCACTTGAAGAAGCAGGAATCAAATATACAATCTTCTCGAATATTCAACCAAATCCAACCGATGATAATGTAGAAGAAGGTTATCGTTTATTCCATGAGAATATGTGTGATGGGATTATTGCGTTTGGTGGAGGTTCTCCTATGGATTGTGCAAAAGGCATCGCTGCTAAAAATGCACATCCAAATAAGAAAGTAAGTCAACTGCAAGGTATCCTTAAAGTACATAAAAAGATTGTGCCATTTTGGGCTGTTCCAACAACTGCAGGAACAGGTTCTGAAACAACATTAGCTGCTGTTATTACCGAAGCGAAGACACATCATAAAGCTTCCATTAATGATCCTGCTATCATTCCTATCTGTGCTGTATTAGATCCTGAACTAACGGTTGGTTTACCACCTTTTGTGACCGCCACAACTGGTATGGATGCCTTATGTCATGCGGTAGAAAGTTATACCAATTGGACCTATTGTACAGATTTAGAAAAAGAATATTCAAAAAAAGCAGTCAAACTTATCTATGAGAATCTATATACTGCATACCAAGATGGTTCTAACCTTGAAGCTAGACAACGTATGCAGGAAGCTGCCTTCTATGCAGGTAGATCCTTCACAAGAGGCTGTGTAGGTTATGTACATGCGATAGGTCATACCTTAGGTGGTTTATATAATATACCGCATGGTTTAGCTATGAGTGTTATATTACCGCATGTCTTAAGAAAATATGGACCTAAAGTTTATAAACGCCTAGCAGAACTTGCGGATGTATGTGGAATAGAAGGGAAAACAAAGGCAGAAAAATCAATTCGTTTCATTGAGTGGATAGAAGAGATCAACGAAAAGATGGGATTACCAAAAGGATTTAAAGAAATCAAAGTAGAAGATATTCCACAAATGATTAAGTGGGCAGATGCTGAAGCAAACCCACTCTATCCAGTACCTGAGATATGGTATGAAGAAGACTTTAGGGAACTGATAGAAGAGTTAAAGAAAGCTGCATAGAACGAGTTTATAAAACTCGTTCTTCTTTTATATTTCGCTTAAAGATTTGTAACCTTATAATAATATATATGGATATGAATCAATTCTTAAAGAATCAAAATCATCAAAGAAAAACATTAATTGTTTCTAGTATGCAAAGAGGAAATGCGTTAATACGACATTTTGAATTAGAAACAGGAAATACAGTTCAAAATATTAAAGTTACAACAATCAATAATCTTGTGCGTGAATTTTATTATTCTCTTCAAGCAAAAAAAGGATATCAATTAAAAGAACATCTCCTAACAAAAGAAGAAGCAGAAATGTTTTTTCATGGTTTCCTAGTAGAGTTATCACCAACCTTATCTTATTTTAATGATACCTATATGTTGAATTACGCTACCACAAAAGAAATCTATAATAAGATAAATCTCATACGTTTAAATGGTTGGAAAGAAGAAGTGAATTCAAATCGTTTAAAAGATTTAAAGACAATGATTCCTCTTTTTGAAAAACAATTAAAAGAAAAGAATTATATCGATCGTGTAGAGTTATTAAAAGTTGTGCTGAATGAAATCGATTCGATTGAAATAGAAAAGAATTATTATTGTTTAAAAGAAGATCTTGAACAATTATCAAATCTTGAAAAGGAATTCTTAAAGAGATTAGAGATTGTAGAAGAAGTAAATGTATTTGATAAGAAAGAATTAACCTTTAAGGATTTAGAACATCTAAAAGATCGAATTGATTTTTATCGAGGGAATGGTGCGTTTAATGAAGTGATGTATGTAGTATATGATATCGCTCGTCATCATATTCCTTTTGGAGAAGTTACACTTCTTTATACAACAAGTAACCATGGTCCAATCGTATCATCTGTTTTATCTTCGAATAATATCCCAAGTTCTTTTGTGACTTCAAAATATATGGGAGATAATCCATATCTTAGTTTAGTAAGAAGAATTATGGATTGGGCAAGAGAAGATTATACCGAAAAACAATTAGAGAAGATCTTTGCGAATAAAGTTTTATATGTAACCGATGGAGAAAGTGAAGAGAATCTATTAGAAGGATTTAGTTACTTTGATCATATTTTTAACCTAGAAGAACGTTTTGAAGATAGTATGATTCTTGGTTGGGGTTATGAAAGAAATATTGAATTTATTGAAAGAGCGAAAGCGATTGCGACAAAAGAGAGTGAATTAAAATACTATCCAATTTATGAATTGCACAATGATTTAATTCATATCTTTAGTGATGAAGAAGATCAACCTTATACAGAAGACAATTGTGTATTACCTTATCAATTATTAAAAAAGATCATTCAATTTATTAAGAATTATACAATCTCTTCAAGTGATAAAAATAGTGCACTTGATAAATTAAATGAGATTAAAGAAGTTTTATATTATGAAAAGAATACATTAGCTTTATTAGATGCAATGGAATTAATACAAGATTTAATCACACATTGTGCAACAAAGGAAAATGAACATTCCGATACAGTTCGTTGTGAACAATTATCAAGTTGGACAATCTTAAATAGACCTTATGTATATCTTATAGGTTTATCCTTAAAAGATTTATCTTCAAGTACTACAGAATCACCTGTTCTAACCGATGAAGAAATGGAAACGGTACTCGTAGAAGGTTATAAACCAACGATACAAGTTCTATCTAAAATGAAAGAACAAAATCTTTATCGTACTTTAAAGACCTTCCATGGAGACAAAATGGTATTCGGATATTCTTCTTTTGATGCAAGAATGTTCTTTAGAAGTAATCCATCTTTCTTCTATAAAGATGCGTTAGAGTACTTTAAAGGAATTGATGAAACAAAGGTCAAAGAATTTGTGGTAGGAAATCCAGAAGAAGAAATAAGAGTTCCTAGACAAGAGTTTTCATATATGGAAGATAACTTCC
>CADBUH010000039.1 GCA_902797775.1 uncultured Erysipelotrichaceae bacterium
CATAACTAAATTATATCAATTAAAAACGTCCTTTAACTTTCGTTATTGGACGTTTTTATTTTAGCTGTTATGCGTTACAGCCCCTTTCAATCTATTAATAATTTGTTTTCTTAACTTCGAAGAAACTTTCTTTGTATCCACAGAGTGGACATACTTTAGGAGCAGAAGTTGTTTCTACTGTATAGCCACACATTTCACATTGCCATAGAACAGCTTCTTCTCTTTCAAATACTTTACCATCGGTTACTCTCGCAAGTAATGTGTTATAGCGATCTTCATGATCCTTTTCTACTTTCGCAACGAGTTCCATTTGTGCTGCAATTCTTGTGAATCCTTCTTCACGTGCTTCTTCAGCCATTCTCTTATACATGTCTGTCCATTCATAGTTTTCACCTTCAGCAGCCATCTTTAAGCATTCAGCTGTTGTAGGGATTTCTCCACCACAGAGAGCTTTGAACCATTGCATAGCGTGTAATTGTTCATTACGTGCTGTTTCTTCAAAGATGTTAGCGATTTGTTCATAACCTTCTTCACGTGCTTTTTCAGCGAAATACGTGTACTTGTTTCTTGCTTGGCTTTCACCTGCAAATGCGTCTTGTAAGTTTTTTTCTGTTTTACTACCTTTTAGTTCCATGTTTTTTCCTCCTGTTTTATGCACTTACTGCAATATCCTTCATAAGTTGTTGAATGACGTAAGATGGTACCTTTTATGGATTTAAGAACTTTTTCATCTATTGAATCATTATAAGATTGATGAATGTCTTCAATCTTTCCACATTGAACGCACACAAAATGATCATGTGGAATTGGATTCCCATCATAGTAACAGATTCCATCTCTTAGAACTTTTTGAATTTTTCCTTCTTTACAGAAAAGACCTAAGTTACGATAGATTGTCGCTAAACCAATACTAGGATCTATTTCTTGAACTTGATGAAGGACATCTTCTGCAGTTAAGTGCTTTCCGATTCCTCCTACAACCTTAAGGATAAGTTCTTTTTGATGCGTTTGTCTTCGATTCATTCTTCCTCCTTATTGAGAACTATTCTCATTATAGAGAAGGAATAGAAATCTGTAAAGAAAAGTGCTCAAGGTGAAATAAAGTATATTTATTTCAACATAAGAGATTTTAATTTATAATAAAAATACAGGTAGGAGGAGAGTAAACTATGAATTTACTACAACTATTATTACAAGTAATGTTAGCGAAAAACTCTGTGAATTCTGTTTCCAATAAAACAGGTATTAATTCAGCGTTAGTTAAAAAATTAATGTTACTTGCCGTGCCAATGTTAATTAAGTACATGACAAAGAATGTATCTTCTCAATCAGGGGCACAATCATTATTAGGTGCGTTAATGCAACACACAAGTACACGTTCCGTTTCTGAACAAATCGATGAAGTTGATGAAGAAGATGGACAAAAGATTATCGGTCACATTTTAGGTGATGACAAAGCGAAAGTTGTTGGCGAATTAGCTACAGAAACTGGCTTAAAGACAGACGAAGTATCTAAGGGTCTAGGCGCAATCGCTCCAGCATTATTATCTGGTCTATCTGCAGCTACAGCATCTGCAGCAAATAATTCAACCAGTGCATTAGATTTAAGTAGCTTACTAGGAACATTTGCAGGAAGCAAACCAACACAACAAGATCAAACATTCGGTCTAGATGATGTATTAGGTTTATTCTTAGCACAACAACAACCAGTTCAACAAAAACCACAAAGTCTATTAGGTTCTCTATTTGGTGGTTCTAAACCTGCTCAACAAGCACAACCAACAGACTTACTCAATGCATTATTAAGTGCAAGTGCACAACAATCAAAACCATCACAATCTAATTTATTAGGAACTCTATTAAGTGGAGGCCAAACCCAACAACAAGTTCAAAATACTTTAGATGGTAGTGACTTAATTAATGTATTATCCGCATTAATGAGAAATAAATAATAATGATTAAAAAGGATATAAAAATACTATCTCTTATGAGATAGTATTTTTATTTTTCTTGTTTCTTTGATGGAAAGAATTGAAAGAGATAAGGATATAAACCAACAATCACAAAGATTGTGATAGCGTAACGTAATAGTCTTACAATACGTGCAAGATAGACACCACTCTCTAAGAATGTAGTAGAGAAAGGCATCTTTAATAATGTGTTTAATATAAGAAAAATTGCGATGCCTCCGATAAAACGTAAGAG
>CADBUH010000040.1 GCA_902797775.1 uncultured Erysipelotrichaceae bacterium
AATAAAGCCTTCCAACTGGAAGGCTTTTTCTTTCTTAAATTAAGAAATATTTTAATACGAATAAGATTGCTAAGATATAAAGCAAAGTGGAGTTTTCTTTTCCTCTACCAAGTAATAAAGTGATTGCGACATGAGAGATAATCCCAAACGCAATTCCATCTGAAATAGAATAAGATAAACCCATCATTACAATACATACAAAGCATGGAATTGATGTAGCCATATCATCCCAATCTACATTCTTCACTTGTTGCATCATTAAGAATCCAACAACGATTAATGCTGGAGCTGTTGCGAAGCTAGGAATCGTTAAGAATAATGGAGATAAGATAATAGAAACAAGGAATAATAAACCTGTTGTAAGAGCTGTTAAACCAGTTCTACCACCTTCGGAAATACCACTGGAAGATTCAACGAATGTTGTAACCGTAGAAGTACCTAACGCTGCACCTGCTGTTGTCGCAATAGCATCAGCCAATAAGATTTGTTTAATGCCAGGTAATTTACCATTTTCATCAAGCATATTCGCTTTCGTAGCACATCCAATAACGGTTCCTAAGGTATCAAAGATATCCACAAATAAGAACGCAAATACAACTACTAAGAAATCTAAAAAATGTGTTGCTACAAAACCAAAATCAAATTTTAAGATTGTGGAAACCGATAAATCTGGAAAAGCAATAAAGGAAGTTGGGATAACAGAATACGCTCCGATCTCTGGATTAGGTACATATAGACCTAATAATTCACATACAATCCCAATCGCCCATGTCGCTAGGATTCCAATTAACATATATCCCTTTACACCTTTTACTAATAACCACGCAATGATAATGACACCTACAAGTGCAATTAAAGATGGTACCGCAACAGTACGGAAAGTTGCTTCAGTAATTGCGTCTTTTACAGAGAATAAACCAACTAATGTACTTTCATTATTCACAATAACACCAGCGTTTTGTAAACCAATAAACGTAATGAATAATCCAATACCTACGGATACAGCTACCTTTAATTGGTGTGGAATTGCATTAAAGATTGCTTGACGAACATTTGTTAAAGATAAAGCAATAAAGATTAAACCTTCCACAAATACAGCTGTAAGTGCTACTTGCCAACTAAAGCCCATTGCACCACATACGGTATACGCAAAATACGCATTTAATCCTAATCCTGCTGATAACGCAAATGGTTTATTCGCTAAGAATGCCATCGCTACACAACCAATTGTAGAAGCGATTGCTGTCGCAAATAAAATAGATCCTCCCGCATTCTCTAAACCAGGTGCCGCAGTAAGAATGGATGGATTTACAGCGAGGATATAAACCATCGTCATAAATGTAGTGAGACCCGCTACAATTTCCGTACGAACATTTGTATGGTTCTCTTCTAACTTAAATAATTTTTCGAACATATTGTCCCCTTCTTTCTATCTCACATAAAGTAAAAAATGCTTCTGTGTTTGTTATCCCCACAAACGCAAAAGCACTTCGATAGACATTCGTAGTCTCATCGTTAAGGCGATGAGGTAGAAACACTTTCGCCAATCCGAAAGCATATACGATATGTGGGATGCACCTATTATACATTCGTGCATCTTCATCCACAAGAACTTTACTCTTTGTTATCGCTTACATAACAAAAAAGAGGAATTTTTTCCTCTTTATTGTTTTGTAATATCTGTTTCTGTTTGAATTTCTAGGAGTTTCTTATTCAATTCATTTTCAATTCTTGTAAGTTCAACTTCTGCAGCTTGACGTTTTTCATGTCCTTCTTTTTGAATTGCGATGACTTCATCAAGTGTTGCGAGTAATTGTTCATTGGTGTGTGTTAAGGTTTCAATATCAATGATTCCTCTTTCACTTTCTTTCGCAACATCTACTGTAGCTTGGTGTAAGGTTTCTGCATTCTTCTTTAAGAGATCGTTTGTCATATTTGTGACTTCACGTTCTGCTTCCATTGCTTCCTTCCCATGTGTAATACCAAGTGCTAATACAATTTGGTTCTTCCATAATGGAATTGTATTTACTAAAGTTGATTGAATCTTTTCCGTCATTAATGTGTCATTGTTTTGGAGTAAACGAATTTGTGGACCCATTTGAATGGATACTTGTCTTGTTAACTCTAAGTCATATAACTTCTTTTCAAAACGATCACATGCTTGGGAAAGATCATTAGCAGCTTGCGCATCTTCTGGTAATCCACTCTCTTGTGCTTTCTTTACTAACGCAGGTAATTCTGTTTCACGAATTTCCTTAAGTTTCTTTTTACCAGCGATGATATACATCGATAACTCTTTTGTGTTTTGTGCATTACGTTCATAGAGTTGATCTAATAATGCGATATCTTTTAATAATTGAATTTGATGATCTTCTAATATTGCCGCAATCTTATCTACATTCGCTTCTGCTTTATCATAACGTGCTTTAAATTCTTCGACTTTATTCGTACCTTTTTTAAAGAGTCCTAATAAACCTTTTTTCTCATCTTTTTTATTTGGATCATATCCCTTAAGTTCAACAACTAAATCACTTAATAAGTGTCCGATTTCACCTAAGTCTTTTGTACGAACATTCTTTAATGCCGCATCACTAAAATCAGTGATTTTCTTTTGTGCAGCAGAACCATAATTTAATACAGAGTTTGCTTCTGTAATATCAATGGTTTTTGAGAAGTCATCTACTTGTTTACGTTCTGCGTCACTTAGTTTCGCATCACTATACATTTCTTCAATTGTCTTTTCTTTCACTGGAGCTTCTTGTTTTGCTTGTAACTCCTCTAACATTTGACTTTGTTCTGCCTTCATTTCTTCTGGTGTTAAAGTCAATGTAATGGAAGACTCTTGTTGCACTTCAGCTTGTGTATTATTGTTATTGTTTTCACTCATAGTAAGATTTCCTTTCTATTCTTTATCAGTATAGCACATCCTTTCTTATGCTATCACTTCATCTTCTGAGATCCCATCATGAACACCTGTATAGGCTGCTCGCGCAATGTTGATACAGTGATCACCCATACGTTCTATAGTACCTAAGATGTCACAGTATTCACTTTCTGCGATTGCACTTGTACAGATCTTATCACTCATTCTTTCAAAGTGGTTATTACGATATTTCAGTTCTTTATTATCTAATTCTTCTTCTAATTGTTGAAGTTCTTCATAATACTTTGCATCTGCTGTCACAAAGACTTCTGCTGTCAAATCAAACATATCAATGAAGGTATTAAACATATCATGCATTTCTTCTTTTGCTTGTGAAGTAAAGACTCCATTATTCTCAAATACAAGCGTAAAGAATTCGGATAAGTTAATCGTTAAGTCTCCAATTCTTTCTAAGTTCTTAACCGTATCAAGTTGTATTCTATTATCGTTCTTATCTCGAACGGTAAGGTGGTGTTGTGCAGCTAGTTCAATGAGGTATTCGGTTATCTTACGATCGAACTTATTAATGGT
>CADBUH010000041.1 GCA_902797775.1 uncultured Erysipelotrichaceae bacterium
CCACATACTGTTAAGAAACCAATTGAAAACGCAATTCGTGGTAAAGAAACAAAAGAGATGGCTGCGAAGTACCTCAAGAAGAAATCCAAGATGGGTAAGAAAGAAAAAGAAAAGATGATTGCGAATCTTGAACAAGAAATGAAAGAAGCAGCTCGTATCTTAGACTTTGAACGTGCTGCTGAATTAAGAGATATTGTTTTTGAACTTAAATCAGAAGATTAATAAGAGATCTTCCAAGTATTATTCTCATTAATAACGGTATAGGTTTCATCCATAGTGATGAAATCTTTTTCTTCGATGGCTTTCTCTAATTTTGTAAGAATAAAATCAATGTTCTGTTTAACAAAATAAGAAGTTAATTGTGTATCATTCATAGAAGAAAGAGGTTCTTCAGGAAGGGTTTCTAAATAAGACAAGAACTCTTCTTGTGTATAAAGGGTATCATTCGAGACACCTTCTACAGAGGCAATAACCTTAAAGGATTTATCATCTAATGGTTGAATCTCTTTAATCTCATAGGATTGGTATCCACTTGAAATGGATTTTGAAATAAAGGATTGTATTTCACTCTTTAATTTTTCATCAAAAGATTCATAATCTTCTCCAAAAAAATAAGAAGGTAAAGAGTTATAATAATCCATCACATCTTGGGTGACATAATTCTTAAAATCTTCTGTTTTTCCTTCATGACAAGCATTTAAAAAGGCCAAAACACACTCTTTTGCTTGTTCAGAAGCATCTTTCTTTTCACAACCATAAGATAGTAGTAGGAATACTACCATAAGAAACTTTAATAACTTTTTCATGCTGAAAGTATTATAAGATGTGAGGAATACATTTGTAAAATAAGCATATCGAAATCTTAATCTTTCTATTCTTATATAGAGTGGATAATAAGATATAGATTTGATAAAATAGGAACAGGCTGGGAAAGAATTATTTATGGCAGAAAAGAAAGACTTCATGAGTGAATTAGCTCGTGAAATAGAAGAAAAGAAAACAGGGAAAAAGGAAAGAATTGATAATGTCAATGACTTCCAACCAAAGGCTAGACCAAAGCCAGTAGAAGATGTTTTTGCGATGCCTGAAGTAAAAGAAGAGGTTGTTCAACCTACACAATCCATTCCTGAAGTAGAAGAACCTGTTATCGAAGAAGAACCTGTTGAAGAAAGAACAGGAATCTTACCAGATAGTTTTGGACAAGAATCTTTCCAAAGAATTGATAAACCTAAACGAACCATCAGTAAGACAGCGATTGCGCTTGGTGCAGTTGGATTACTACTATTATTAGGATTACTATGGTGGTTCTTTATGGCACCTAAGATAACCATGCCTGATTTTGTAGGAAAGAATTTAAGTGAAGTATCCAATTGGGCAAAACAAAATAAGATTGAAAGTACATCCATCGCTACAAAGGAAGAATATAATCTAGATTACGCAGATCGAATCGTAATCGCTCAAGATGTAGCACCTGGAAAGAAAGTAAAACCTTCTACACCAATCACCATCACTGTGTCAAAGGGACCAGATCCTGAAGAAGAGATTATCTTCCCTGCAGATTTAAAATCTATGACACAAGATGAAATCAATGATTGGATTAGTGAGAATAAATTACTTAAGACAAAAGTTACTACACAATTTAGTACATCCGTTGAAAGTGGACATGTGATTTCTTATGAATTAAGAAATGCGGATGAAAGTAGTTTTAAACGTGGTAGTACATTAAATGTTGTCGTTTCTAAGGGTGAAGCTCCAGCAGGACAAGTAACCGTAGAAAACTTTGAAGGAAAGACATTCCAAGAATTACAAACATGGGCAAATAATAAAATGGTTAAACTTGATAAACAAGAAGCCTTTAGTGATACTGTAGAAAATAATCATATTATTTCACAAAGCACAAGAGGTGGAGAAGCAATTAAAGAAGGAGATACCTTAACGGTTGTAGTATCAAAAGGTAAAGGTGTGCGTATTCCTAATTTAGTTGGTTATACCAAAGAACAAATGGATGCATGGCAAGCAAACAAAAACAATAATGTCGTTGTGATTCCTAGTTCTAGATATAATACAGCTCCAGAAGGATCAATCATCGCACAATCCATTCCACCAGGAACGATTGTAGAAGGTGGATCGGTATTAGAAGTAGGTGTCTCATTATATCTACCAATCCTAGAAACACATTCTAGAGAATGGTTAGGAAAAGACTACTTACAACTTAAAGCGAAGATTGATGAATTTAACTCAAAAGGTGCGAATATTCAAGCGGGTGAATATGGAGCACTTGCAGAAAGAAAATGTAGTGATGAATTCCCTGTTGAAGGAATGATTATTAACTATGTTTGTGAAGGTGGAACGGTTGATTCAAATGGTAGTACACATTATTCAGCTGGTTGTGAAAGACCATTAAACTTAGACAGTAAAGTTGGCTACCAAGTTTCATCTGGGCCATGTACTGTGAATATTGATACAACGGTCTTAACAAACAATGACTTAGCAAGCCTACAAGCATTTTTAACATATTGTGATTCAAATGAACTTAATTATGGAAGCCCTGTTGGTGTAACAAAAGAAACTGCAATTAACGAAGGATGGTATGTTGATGGTGAAGGAGAAGGTTCCACCCCAAATAGAATGCTTAAAGTAATAGTTGATGGAGAAACATATTATAACGACGTTGCTTTCACAAAATTACTTAATAAAGATCAAAGCCATAATATAGTAGTTACATATATTACAGACAAATAGAATTTCGGAGGTTTTAACACATGAATGCTTTTAAACGTGCATGGAGATATATTACCAGAAAACCTACAAAATCTATTTTATTAATCATTACATTTTTTGTGATTGGTAATTTAGTTATATTAGGATTAGGTATTTCACAA
>CADBUH010000042.1 GCA_902797775.1 uncultured Erysipelotrichaceae bacterium
AATGGGCAACTATTGGGATCCTGCAACAGCATTAGCTAACGAAATCATCAATGGTCAAGTTACAGCTGATAACGCTGCAGAAAAAACAGACGCAGCAAACGCTACTATGAATGGTAACGCAGTTGAATAATTAATAAAGACATGAATGAAGAATGCGGAAGGAATGTCTTTCCGCATTCTTGTCTTAAATAAATGGAGGAATTGCATATGAAAGATAAAAATATATCAGTAAAAAATGCGATTAAATTTGGAGATATTTGGACAAGACTATCCATGCTTGTGATGGGTAGTGGTCTATTTATGCATAAACAAAAAACCAAAGGGGTTCTTGTTTTCTTGTGTGAGCTTGCCTTTATCTTTTATATGGCAACTCTTGGAATAAGCAGGTTAGCACTTTTTGGATCACTTGGTACCCAAGCCCAACAAGAAGTGTGGAATGAAGCGAAAGGTGTATATGAATATGTACAAGGTGATAACTCACAATTAATTCTTCTTTATTGTATTGTGACATTATTTGTCATTGCGGCTTTGGTTGTATTATGGATCATTCAGCTAAGACATTCTTATAAACTACAAAAACAATTGGAAGAAGGAAAGAAAGTTCCTACATTTATTGAAGATATTAAAAATCTATTCAATAGAAATTTACATATCACATTAATGACATTACCTATCTTAGGTATCTTGGTATTCAATGTAGTTCCACTAACATATATGATTTCCATGGCATTTACCACTTATTCAAAAGAAGGAAATCACTTGGTCTTATTTGATTGGAATGGCTTAACGCAATTTATTAAAGTATTGAGCTTAAAAGGATCTATCGGTAAACAATTTAGTAGTGTATTAAAGTGGACAATCATTTGGGCAATTTTTGCGACATTCTTAAACTATATCTTAGGAATGATTCTAGCGTTGGTAATTAATCGTAAAGATACAAAAGGAAAAGCATTCTGGAGATTCTGCTTTATCTTATCGATTGCAGTTCCACAATTTGTATCATTAATGATTATGAGAACGATGCTACAACCACAAGGTGCAGTGAATGTTGTATTACAGAATGCTGGTTTAATTACAGAACCATTACCATTTTGGACAAATGCGACATGGGCAAAGATGACAATCATCATTATCAACTTGTGGATTGGTATTCCATATACGATGTTACAAGTTACAGGTATCTTACAAAACATTCCTGCAGAATTATATGAAGCAGCGAAGATGGATGGTGCAGGACCTATCACAATCTTCTTCAAAATCACGCTTCCATATATGTTATTTGTGACAACGCCATATCTCATCGCATCCTTTGTAGGTAATATTAATAACTTTAATGTTATTTATCTATTGTCTGGTGGTGGACCTACATATGTTGGTGACTCAGCTGGCCAAACAGACCTATTGGTTACTTGGTTATACAAACTGACAATTAACCAACAATACTACAACATCGGTGCTGTTATCGGTATTCTGACATTTGCGATCTTATCAGTTATTACACTAGTGACATATCGCAATTCAAAATCATATAAGAATGAGGAGGCGTTCATGTAATGAAAAACACAAAGAAAAACAAAAAAAACGCACCTAGCATGCGTAAAAGAATTACAAATTTATTTGTGCATTTATCATTGGCAGTACTAGCCTTCATTTGGCTACTTCCAATTATTTGGATTGTCCTAACAAGCTTCCGTGCAGAAAAGGGTAGTTATGTAAATTCATTCTTCCCTAAATCATACACATTGAATAACTATATAAAGCTATTCACAGATAGAACTGTATTAAACTTCCCTAGAATGTTTTCAAATACACTTATTATCGCAATCTTTACATGTTTAATATCTACATTCTTCGTTGTATCTGTGGCATATAGTTTATCTAGAATGCGCTTCAAGATGCGTAAGCCATATATGAATATGGCAATGATACTTGGCTTATTCCCAGGCTTTATGTCCATGATTGCACAATATTATTTATTGAAGACAATGGGACTAACAGAAGGAGGAAAGATTCGTATTGCCTTGATCATTGCATATAGTGCATGTGCGGGTATGGGCTTCCAAATTGCGAAGGGTTATTTGGATACCATTCCTAAATCAATTGATGAAGCGGCAATTATGGATGGTGCTTCGCAATGGCAAGTATTTACTCAAATCATCATGCCACTATCGAAACCAATTATTATTTATACAACTTTGACATCATTTATTGCGCCATGGGTAGACTTCATTTTCGCAAATGTATTATGTGGTGCAAATTCGAAACAATTCACAGTCGCAATTGGATTGTGGAATATGTTACAGAAAGAATATATTCACCAATGGTATACAGCTTTCGCAGCTGGTGCAGTTGTGATTTCGATTCCTATCGCAATCATCTTCTTACTCATGCAGAAATATTATGTTGAAGGTGTAAGTGGAGCTGTTAAAGGATAATTACATGATGAAAAAAAGATTTCTCAGTATTGTCCTACTCATCAGTTTGTGTTTATCTGGATGTTTTCAAACAAAGAATATATCTCAGATGGAGAAAATTAATTCTAAACAAATGGCGAATATTACTTCGCCTTTTACAACCACTTACGAAGTATTTTTATATAGCTTTTATGATAGTGACGGGGATGGGATTGGTGACATCAATGGGTTGATCGAAAAACTCCCATATATTGAAGATTTAGGTTTTACCTCCGTATGGATGATGCCAATCCATCCTTCACCTACTTATCATAAATATGATGTAAAAGATTATTATGAAATTGATCCACAGTATGGAACAATAGATGACTTTAAAAATCTCATTGCAAAATGTAATGAAGATAATATCAATGTAATCATTGACTTGGTGTTAAATCATACATCCATTGAACATCCATGGTTCCAAGAAGCGAAAGCTTACTTAGAGAGTCTTGAAGATTGGCAAACACCAAGTGTGGATGAATGTAAATATATTGATTATTATCATTTCTCAAAACAATTACAAACAGGCTATGCACGATTAGGAAATTGTCCCTACTTCTATGAAGCACGCTTTTGGGAAGGCATGCCAGATTTGAATTTAGATAACCCTTCAGTGAAAGAAGAGATTCGATCAATCATGGAATATTGGTTGAATTTGGGTGTGGCAGGTTTCCGCTTAGATGCGGTTACTTCTTATTACACAGGTAATAGTGAAGGAAATGTCGCTTTCTTAAGATGGCTTACTGAAACTGGTAAAGCAATCAAAGAAGACTGTTATTTTGTTGGAGAAGCTTGGACAAATCAGAATGAAATAGCGAAGCTATATGAAAGTGGAATTGATTCGCTGTTTGATTTTCCATTTGGAAATGTGGATGGAATCATCCATGAAACAACATTAAAAAATATAGGCGTTGATGCATATGTTGAAAAACAAATAGCGGAAGAAGATTATTATTCTTCAAAGAATCCAAATTATATCAATGCGCCATTCTATACAAACCACGATATGGCTAGATCTGCCGGCTATTACGCAGGCGATAGTGATGCGAAGGTAAAAATATCAGGAGCGCTTAACTTATTGATGAGTGGAAATGTATTTATCTATTATGGCGAAGAGATTGGCATGAAAGGTGCAGGCAAAGATGAAAACAAACGTGCGCCAATGCAATGGTCTAATGAAGAGAATTGTTTAGGGCCAAAAGATATGGATTCTTTTGAGATGAAATATCCTCCACTTGATGAACAAGAAAAAGATTCGTATTCGATATACAACTATTACAAGCAAGCAATTCATTTAAGAAATGCTTTCCCTTCTATTGCGCATGGTAAAACAAATATCATCAAAGAATTGAGCAATCAAGATTGCGTTGTATATCAAAAGACATATGGAGATGAAACGGTTTATATCATCATCAATCTCAAAGATGAAATAAATTCAATTGATTTATCCTCTCTTGAAATAAAAGAATTATCAGGAGTCTTACAGACAACAGAAGATAAAATAGAATGGAAGAATAAACAATTAAGTATACCTTCCTATGGTATAGCGATTTTAGAAAAATAAGAGATGGAAATATCAATTCTTGTGATAAGAATTGGAAGAAGTATTAAGTTATGTATCAGAATTATATATTTGATTTATATGGGACATTGGTTGATATTCACACCGATGAAAATCAACCATCTTTATGGCAAAAAATGAGGGATTTATACGTTATCCATGGAGCGAGTTATGACGCAGATGAACTTAGAGATACGTATCATTATCTTTGTAAGAAGAAATTAGAAGAAAGTAATGAGAAACATCCTGAAATAGATATAACAGAGGTTTTTGTTGAACTTTACGAACAAAGAAAAACAAATAAGGGCTTTCCCATTTCAAATCCAAAGACATGGGCAGAAGCGATTGCTTATAACTTTCGAAAAGAAAGCAGAAGTCATTTAGCTTTGTTTGAGTATACAATACCAATCTTGGAAGAATTAAAAGAAAGAGGAAAAAATATTTTTCTTTTATCGAATGCACAAACATCATTCACGATTCCAGAAATGCAGACATTAGATATTCTAAAATATTTTGATGGCATTTATATTTCTAGTGCGCATGGGATGAAAAAACCAGAAACGAAATTCATGGAAAAACTAATAGACGATCATCAATTAGAAATAAATGAATCTATTATGATAGGAAACGAATTTGGGACAGATATCAAAATAGCGCAGTCATTCCATATGAAAAGTATATTCATTAATAGTGATAATCACGCTAAATCAGAAATAAAAACACAGTTGAATAAATTCAAACAAAAAGAATTGATTGGGATTGTTGATATGAATCATGTAAAAAGTGAGATATTACAAATATATGAATAAAAAGAACAGGAGATAATCATATGCCAAGTTGGTTAAGAGATGCAGTGTTTTATGAGATATATCCATCATCTTTTTATGATAGTAATGGAGATGGAATAGGAGATATCCAAGGAATCATTCAAAAACTAGAT
>CADBUH010000043.1 GCA_902797775.1 uncultured Erysipelotrichaceae bacterium
AGAAGGATCTCTTGCGTTTGGTAGACCAGCGAAAGTAATCCGAAAATTAACAGAAGAAGAGATTCAACAGAATAAAGAAAGTGCACTCCATTATATTGAATTAATGGATGCGATTATTGAATAAAAGAGCTTCTAATCGAGAAGCTCTTATCTTTTATAATTCCTTAATTAATTTCTTTACATTCTCTTTGGTTGTTAGGAAGCTTGTCACAAATCGTACAATGGAATGATCTTTATCAATTACTCCGAATGTTAAGAAAGCGAAATGTTTTCGTAACTCTTCAATCTTCTTATTAGACATGATTGGGAAGAGTTGGTTTGTTTGAGGTTCATATGCGAACTTATAACCTTTCTTTTCTAAAGCCTCTGCTAAGAGTTCTGCACATTCTGCTGCTTGTTTACTAATTTTGAAGTAACGATTTTGTTTGAAGAGTTCTTCAAATTGAATCCCTAATAAGCGACCTTTCGCTAACATTCCACCACGTTGTTTCATATTGTAACGGAAGTTTTCTTGGTATTGTTTATTTGGAATCACAACAGCTTCTCCAAATAAAGCACCAACCTTTGTACCACCGATATAGAAAACATCAGTATATTTCGCAAAGTCTTCAAGGGTTAAATCATTTTTCTTGGATGCGAGTCCATAACCCATACGTGCACCATCCACAAACAGTGGAATATGATACTTACGACATACCTTTGATAAGGCAATTAATTCTTTCTTAGAATATAGAACACCTGTTTCTGTAGGGAAAGAAATATAAACTAAACCTGGTTGAACAATATGTTCATGGGAAGCATCATTCTTTTGAAGTAGGATAGCTTCTTCGACTTGTTTGGCACTAATCTTTCCATCTTTACTTGGTAGGTTTAAACATTTATGACCCGTTGCTTCTAAAGCACCTGTTTCATGAACGTTAATATGACCACTTTCTGGACAGATTGCACCTTGGTATGGTTTAAGTAAAGCCGCAATCACGGTCACATTTGCTTGGGTACCACCAACTAAGAAATGTACATCTGCCTTTGGTGCCTTACAAGCTTTCTTAATGAGATCTCTTGCGTTTTCACAATGCACATCCATCCCATAACCAGGTGTTTGTTCTGTATTAGTTTTTTGTAATGCAGTTAAAATTTCTGGGATACAACCTTCTGAATAATCACTTTCAAAACGTATCATCATCATAACCTCACTTTTAAACTATCATATATGAAACAATGATAAAATAGAACTGCTAGAAGGTGAAAAACAATGAGAATTTATAAAGAAAATGAAATAAAAGAATTGGCTATCATTTTAAAAGAAGATGGGGTAATCTCTGTACCTACGGATACAGTTTATGGTTTATGTGCTCGCTATGACCATATCGAAGCACAAGAGAAATTAAGAGAGATTAAACATCGTCCAGAAACAAAAGCCTTTCCTATTATGTGTAAAAATCTAGAAGAGATTGAACGTATTGTGTATGTGAGTGAACGAGATAAAAAGTTAGTGAATGCCTTTATGCCTGGACCAATCACCTTAATATTAAAGAAAAGAGAAGAAGTAGAAGATTTTGTGAATGGTGGTATGGATACAATTGCGATTCGTATGGCGACTTCAAAAGTATTAGAAGAACTGATT
Organism: uncultured Erysipelotrichaceae bacterium; assembly: GCA_902797775.1. Lineage (GTDB taxonomy): Bacteria > Bacillota_I > Bacilli_A > Erysipelotrichales > Erysipelotrichaceae > Bulleidia. The sequence goes on from CADBUH010000043.1 coordinate 1,625, forward strand.
GATGAAGTAGGGGTTCCTCTTTATATGACAAGTGCGAATCAATCGGGAGAAAAGACATGTACAACACTAGAAGAGATTGAAGAAGCATGTGTTGGGATAGATGGGATGCTAGAAGGGGATACGGAATTTGGACAAGCGAGCACAATTGTGGACTGTTCAAAAGAAATGTATAAGATAGTAAGAAATGGACCAATCACAGAAGAGATGATTGAAGAAGTATTGAAGGAGGAAGTTCAATGAAAGATATCACTTTACAACAAGCTATTGAAGAAGAAGCAAATCGTCAAAAATATACAATCGAATTAATCGCCTCGGAGAACTTTACTTCTAAAGATGTAAGAGAAGCAACCGGTTCCATCCTTACGAATAAATACGCAGAAGGTTATCCACACCATCGTTATTATGGAGGGTGTGAAAAGGTAGATGTAGTCGAAGAGTTAGCACGTAATCGCGCATGTGAACTGTTTGGGGCAGAACATGCGAATGTTCAACCACATTCTGGTTCACAAGCGAATATGGCTGTTTATTTTGCGTGTTTAAAACCTGGAGATAAAGTTTTAGGAATGGATTTAAATGC
>CADBUH010000044.1 GCA_902797775.1 uncultured Erysipelotrichaceae bacterium
ATTGGGCAACGTGCAGATGGAGCTGTATTATTACTTGTTATAGATGGTCGTCAAACTACGAGTTTAGGAGCTTCTTATGAAGATTGTATAAAGATAATGCTTGAGTATGGAGCGATAAACGCTGCCAATCTAGATGGTGGATCAAGCTCTGTAATGGTATATGATGGGGAAATTATTAGTAGTGTAGTTTCCTTACAAGGAGATAGGACGGTACCTACCGCATGGATCGTAAAGTAGAAAAAAAGAGCTACAAAGAACGTTCTAAAGTTGGATCAAGATTCTATATCTTCTTGATTGAACTTTTTGTTGTGGCTTCTTTAATATGTGCTGTAGGTCTTGGCTATTTATGGTATTGGTTAGAGCGTTATGAAAAGAGAAGTGTAAATGGTGCTTTAACAGAATATACCTATATGGTCGCACGTAAAGAATGGGATGCAATCTATCAAATGGATATTGAAAACTTTGTAGAATTAAATTCAAAGGAAGCGATTATTGATTATCTTATTTGGCTTTATGGAGATCGTAATATGACAGGTGTTACCTTCGCCTATGCTGGAGGAGATGATTATTCCCAATATTATGATGTCTACTACCAAGAAGAAAAATTCTGTTCTCTTGAGACTAGAAAACCAGAAGGTAGTGAAACATGGAAAGTACGTACCGTTAGTCAAAACCATACCTATATGTTTGATGTATTAGATGATACTGAATTTTCTATTAATAATGTAAAGATATCGGATCGTTATTACCATGAGGATGGTCATATCCCTTATGGTTTTGAAACATTAGACCTAGAAGAAAATATCTTCCCTAATACAACCCGTTATACAGTTGGTGGTTTTATCTATGCACCACAAGTTCAACTTCCAGATGATAAGATGATTGTGCGTGATTCAACCGATAATCTATTCTATATTGGTCCTAAACCAACCAAGGAACAAATTGAGGAATATAGTGAAGAAATTAAAGAAACTTCTTTTGCGTATTGTATGTTCATTACAGAAGATGGAACTCTTTATAATTTAAACCAACACTTATACCCTTATACAACCTTCTATGATGGAATTAATGGGTTTGATAACCAATGGTTTAGTATTCATGATTCCATTGAATTTAAAAATGTAGAAGTCTTTGATGTTATGCCAATTGGAGAAAACGCATTTATAGGTTCTATTTCCTTTGATTATGAAGTTATATGGGGAGAGATCGATAAAACCTATTCAAGTAGTTATCAACTCTTCTTTATAAAAGATAGCCAAGATTTATGGAAAGCCACAAACTTAGCTATCATTAGTGATACTGCACAAAATTAATTTTTTTCTTCTCCTTCAAGTTTGCGATATCCATATCCCCAAACTTGATTATCATTACGATAGATTACTTCACACGTACTATACATCGCTACCACACGATCTTCACATCGTTGTTTCCCCTCTTCTCCATAATAGATGGTTTCATATTTACTCACATCTTCATGAAGGACTGTCTCACAATCAAGTAGTTTATTCTTACCAGTTGGACATCCTTTTTCTTTTGGCTCATCCGCAGTTGGTGTTTCTTCTACTTCTTCTACATACTCCGCATCTGTTACATATACTGTGATACCTACATCCGTTTGGTTATTGGAATAGTCAACAGCGATTAATGTGAGATAGTATTCTCCAGGTGTGTTATAGTCTACTTTTCCTCTTACAATAACTGGAATAACTCCATCCACATCATCATAAGCTGTGATATTCGAAAAATCGATTTCGTGACCAACGGAAGTTGTGAATTCATATTGCGTTAAATTGATATATGGACCTGTCGTATCATTTCTACCACTTAGTGCATCTCTACATCCAATTAAAGAAAGAGCACATAATAAAGCTAATATTTTTTTCATATTACGATCTCTTCCTCCTTAGAATACTCATTAAACGTGTATATAGATGACGGAATGAACGGAATGCGAACCAATAGATGATTGTCGTTATTAAAACGATGAAGATTCCTAATAAGATAATATTCACTAATAATGGGACAAGAGATGTCGCATTACTTGCGAGGAATGTATTCCATACAAAATAGCCTAGGGCTCCTACACCAAAGGCAATGATTACCCTTAAACAAACCATAAAATAATAACGTGAACTTGGTAAATGGAATACTTTCTCATAAACAAGTCTAGGATTATAGGAGAAATCCACTCCCCAATACGCAATCGCTGTCGCTATAACTGCACCTAATAAACCAAGACGACTCACAAGTATAATCGATAATACAACTTTCACAATCGCCAATAAGTAAGCATTATTCTTCGCATTCACATATAATCCATTCGCATCACGCGCAATAATAATTGGTTGTCTTAAAGTCATATAGAAAATATTTAAAGCTAAGAATAAGGCAATCGATTTGGAAGCGACATACATCGGATTATCCATCCATACTGGTACAAATTGTGGAATCACAATAAAGATAACCGTCGCCACAATCGTAGAAATATAAGTTGAAAAGTTAAAGAATTCTGTAAAGACACTATAACGATCCGCTTGTTTATCATTGAAGAGGTTTCCAAAACTATTCATTGGAGATTGCACCATCGTTTGGGTAATCTTTCCAATATTATCGGATAGATAACTATAGGAACCATAAACCGAACTCATCGCATATCCCATAAATCCAGAGATAACGATATTATCCGTTTGGGTTGTAGCAAGTTCTGATAATCTTTGAATCATCGCATATTTGGCCTTTCCTCTAAAGGCAGTATTATTCTTATCTAGTGGTTCTTCTTTTAACCAAGGATATTCTTTTAAGGCAATATAACGTGATAATGTATTCGCTGCTAAGATATTAATTCCTTCAATACATAAGACAACCACAAATGGCATCTTTAACATAATCGCAATAATCATCAATACCATACGAATAATACTGAATAATTGAATCCAAATATTAATACGATATTCCTTTTGATCCGCCATAATCACAAAGTTAGGCCCCATCAAGAAATAACTAATCCCATAAGGTAACGCTAATAAGATAAAAGTCCCTACCGTTTCCCAATACTTTAAAGGACTTTCTGAAAAAGATGGGAATAAGAACGCTAATACAAGCGCTAGGATAATTACAATACATCCTGTCATACGGAACATCTTTACTGCCCCATAATAAATATTCTTTACTTCTTCTTTATCCTCTTCCGCAAGTGGTTTAAATAAGAGTTGTCTAAAGGCTAGTGAATAAGCGAGTTCACAAATATTAAGGAAGGTAATCACTTGTGCGATTGTAAGTTGGAGTCCATTTACCCCACTTCCATAGAGTTTGACGAAAAGGCGAACCTTAATAAACCCTATTAAAGGTAAAACAATCGCCGCTATCGTACTTACTAAAAAGTTGTAAAAGGAATGTTTACTACGCACTATTAGCCTCCTACTTTATCTTTGCATGGAAAAGCCATGCAGTATATCGATTATACCACTTTAGGAATAATTGATTCTTTTTATTTAAATATTTAATATATTTATTCTTCTTCCAATTTGGGAAACAAGTCATCATGACTCTCTCTGACATTTCATAATATTCCTTCCATTTGGTAGAACGAATAAATCGAAACATCCCATATAAACGTAGATGTTCAATATGTAGATATTCAATTTCATCAAAATAGGTTTCCATTAAGTTCTCTCTTTCAAAGTTCTCTCTTACCTTTTCCATTACCGAAAAGATTTCAATTAAACGAGAAGAACTCTTTTCAGACATAATAGAACCTTCTCTTTGACGATAATGAATTCCACACTTTTCTAAATAGCCAATAGATTTTGCTTTCGCAAATATCATTGTGGTTACAGGAATATCCTCATACCATGTATTTAAAGGATAACGATACCCTTCTTCTTTAAATAAAGAAGCTTGATACATCTTATTCCACGCAAACATAGGTGAAAGAAGTGCTTTCTTTTGAATACTAGGAGCATCCCAATTACTAAGCCCTTTCATAATAAAGCGCTTCGCTTCCTCTTCATACCAATACTCGATATCTGTCACAACCACTTCATACCCTTCATCCATTAGGTTAGATAAATCTTCATAAATGGTTTCATCCACAAAATCATCACTATCTAAGAATGCGATATATTTTCCTTGTGCATAATTAATCCCATAATTACGCGCATCCGATAATCCCCCATTCTCTTTATGAACGAGTTTAAAACGAACAGGATCTTCTGTTACATATTTTTCTACAATATCTACGGTATGGTCTGTACATCCATCATCCACTAAAATCACTTCCATATCCGAAAGCGTTTGTTTTTTTAATGAATTTAGACAATCTTCTATGTATTTTTCAACATTATACATAGGTACAATTAAAGATACTTTCATCATTTTATCCTAACTAATTAATTATATCATGTGATAACACTAAAAAAGCGTATCTCTAGAAGATTACTTCCTTCTTCGATACGCTAGATAAAGTTTTAAAATCCATTCATTGGTATAAATCCAATCATATTTTTCTCGTTTAATTGGATATTTACATTTCGGAAATTCTGGCCACGTTTTACGAAGGAAGGAAAAACTTTCTTCCACAAACTTATTCGCCATTTCAGAATCCTTTACCATACGTGTTTTCTTTAAACATTCAAGAATATTAATAGAACCTAAATATTTTAATTCTTCATAATAATTCTCATAAATACCGAGTGCTTTATAATCATCAATCAATAATTGAATCATATCGAAGATATGATAGACACGTTGATTAAACTGGGTAGTGATATTTCCAGGACGATCTTGAAGATAATTCAATAAAGGTTGATTAATAAATACGATTTTCTTTGCACGTGGTAGTAGACGATAGGTCGTTCCTAAATCTTCATAATAGTATCCAAAAGGATATTCAATATGATTCTCTTTAAAGAGTGATAATTTATACATCTTATTCCAAGCTGCATTCTTAATATTCGTAAGTAACGTTGGGGTTGTATCTAAAGAATATTCTTTTGTTTCATCAAAGGAATGGGCTATAACTTCTTTCTTATTTGTTTCTGTATAGTATTGATAAAAATCAAAGATGACAATATCCGCACCAGTTTCATCTAATTTCTGAACACATTTTTCTAATAGGATGTCTTCTGCAAAGTCATCTCCATCCACAAATTGGATATATTCCCCCTTCGCTATCTTCATCCCAGCATTTCGTGCATCGGAAAGACCACCATTTTCTTTCTCTAAGACAATGATGCGTGAATCTTTCTTTTCATATTCTTTTAGGATGGATAATGTATCATCAGTTGAACCATCATTAACTAGAATTAATTCAAAGTCGGTAAATGTTTGGGCTAAAAGAGATTCAATACATCGTCCAACATATTTTTGAATATTATAGCAAGGAACAACAATACTAACCTTTGGCATTTTTCCCCTTCCTACGCTAAAGTTTCAACGAGTTCTAAAGCACGCTCTACAATCTCATCCATATTGTAGTAACGATATTCCGCAAGTCTTCCTAATAAGTGTAGATTTGGAATACGGTTCGCCATTTCAACATATTGTTCATATTGGGCTTTACTTTCATCTGTAAAGACTGGATAATATGGAACATTTCCTTTTTCACCATTACGATCATATGGCATTGGATATTCAATTGCGATAGTCGTCGTATTTTGTGGTTTATGTTCCATAAAGTATTTAAACTCTGTAATACGTGTAAAAGGATGAACTTCTTTTGGAGTTGGATAATTGACGGTCGCACATTCTTGGAACGTTCCATCTTTATGTTGCACATCAAAGTCTAAACTACGATAAGATAGTTCTCCTAATTGATAATGGAATAAACCATCCACAATTCCAGAATAGATAACATCCCCTTCAAATTCTTCTCCATCAAATAGAATTCTTCTTTCTTCTAAATCGATTTCAATACGTTCTGTTGCATCACAATTTAATTCAACATCAATTAAACTATGATTTAACATTTGTTTAAATAATTCTGTATATCCATCTTTTGGCATCTTTTGGAAATAATCTCCAAAGTAACGATCATCATAAGAAATCGATACTGGAACTCTTCCTGTAACCGAAGGATCAATTTCTTCTGCTGTCATATCCCATTGTTTCATTGTGTAATATTTAAAGACATTCTCAAAGATAAATTCCGCAAGTTCTTTTACTTCTTCATTATCACTTTGTCTTAGTTCTAGAATTGGTACTTTAGTTTCCGTTCCATAAGAACGAATTAATGCATTCTTAAGATGTCTACCCATTTCTTCTCCAAAACATAATTCAATGGATTTGAGATTAAATGGAATAGGAACAACTTTATCTTGTACAAGTCCTAATACACGATGTTCATAAGGATACCATTCTGTAAAGCGTGACAAAAAGTTGATTGCTTTCTCACTGCAAGTATGAAAAATATGTGGTCCATATTTATGTTGTAGGACATTCATTTCATCCATGAAATCATAGGCATTTCCACCAATATGGTCTCTTGATTCTAAGATAAGTACAGATTTACCACGATCTGCTAAAGCACGAGCAGAAACACTTCCCGCAAAACCAGCACCTACTACTAAAACATCATACTTTTTCATACTTATGGTCTCTCCTTATACATCTTTGCATAGTAATCTTTATATTCCCCATTGATGATATGTTCCCACCAATCCTTATTATTGAGATACCATTCAATGGTCTTCTTGATTCCTGTATCAAAGGTATATTCTGGTTCCCATCCTAATTCATTTTGAATCTTAGTAGGATCCATTGCATAACGTAAATCATGACCTGGACGATCTTTTACAAAATGAATTAAAGATTCAGGTTTATCAAGTTCTTTTAATATCGTCTTTACGACTTCTAAGTTCGTTTTCTCATTATGTCCACCAATATTATAGACTTCACCAACTTTACCCTTTTTAACGATTAAATCAATCGCATTACAATGATCTGTTACATAGAGCCAATCTCTTACATTCGCCCCTTCTCCATATACTGGTAAAGATTCATTCGCAAGAGCTCTAGAAATCATTAATGGAATTAACTTTTCAGGGAAGTGATATGGTCCATAGTTATTTGAACAACGACTAATTGTGACTGGTAATTGGAATGTACGATAATACGCAAGGGTTAATAAATCTGCAGAAGCTTTGGATGCAGAATATGGAGAAGATGTATGAAGAGGTGTTTCTTCTGTGAATAATAGGTCTGGTCGATCCAGTGGTAAATCTCCATATACTTCATCGGTAGATACTTGATGGAAACGAGAAACATTATATTTTCGACATGCATCAAGTAATACTTGTACACCCATCACATTTGTAGATACAAAGATATCTGGTTCTTCTATCGAACGATCTACATGGGATTCTGCCGCAAAGTTAATAACCACATCGAATTTTTCTTTTTCAAATAAATCATAAATAAAAGCACGATCACGAATATCCCCTTTAATAAACTTAAAATTAGGTTCATTCATGATAGATTCTAATGTTTCTAAGTTACCTGCATAAGTTAAAGCATCTAAAACGACATATTCTTCCTCTGGATAACGTTTCACCATTGTTAAGGCATAATTACCACCAATAAATCCAGCTCCACCTGTTACTAGTATTTTCATTTTAAATCCTCCTCGTATATTACTTTCTAGATAGGTATATTCCTGCCTATCTCAGGATTGAGTCCTATGGTTATAATTCTGTTGAATGACAGA
>CADBUH010000045.1 GCA_902797775.1 uncultured Erysipelotrichaceae bacterium
GTTATGGTCAATCTATTTTTATGCTAAAGGCTTATTCTTAGAAGAAAAGAGATCTACCTCTTCCTTATTCCTTGGTGCACTATGTGGGGCTCTCGTATTTGGATGTAGACCTCCAGTAGCTTTAGCGAATGTGATTGTAATTCCAATTCTTATTAAAATATTGAAAGAAAAAAAGGATATTCTTAAAAATTTATTTGTGATTGGTTTACCGTATCTTATTGTTGGGATTAGTTTAATGATTTATAACTATGTTCGGTTTGATTCTCCCTTTGAATTTGGACAAACCTATCAATTAACGCTAGCTGATCAACACCTATATCAATCTGTAATTGGTAGAGTTTCTTTAAAAGATATTCTTCTTGGAATGGTTGAAAGTTTCTTTCAACCAATTCAATTCATTCATGGTTTTCCAATTATTTCTATGAAGGGATCTGTATTTGCGTTTTTCCCAATCTTATTAAGTGTATTCTTATTGTTTATCCCAAAAGTATTCTCTTTATGGAAAAAACATAAGATTCTATGGTTTGGGGTTACCTTATTTGTGATTCCTTTAATCATTGTGGTATCACAGATTGTGGCTTCTCCATTCTTAGTAGAGCGTTATCATTTAGACTTTTATTTTATTATGTCTTTATTGTCTTTTATGAATATTGGCTTCTTTTACCAATCTATTAATGAAAAAAGAAAAAAGATAGTTTGTACAATCCTCTGTTTATTGTCCTATTTTGCGCTTGGAATATGTTTTTTGATGTATTTTACACCAGAATATGAGACATTAACGTATACCTATCCGATAATCAATAAAATCATGAAGAATCTATTCTCTTTTGGTTTATTAGGGTTCAATTAAACTTTTAGAGATGCTTAATCTAAGATACAATAATAGATGAGGTGTTTTTATTATGAAAATCGGTGTAGCAGGACTAGGATATGTGGGTTTATCAAATGCGATATTACTCTCTCAACATCATGAAGTATATGGCTATGATATTAACCCAAATATCATTGAAATATTAAAGAAAAAGGAATCTCATATTAAAGATCATGAGATTGAAGAGTATTTAAAGACGAAAGATTTGTCTTTTTATCCTACAAATGATCCAAAAGAAGCTTATGAAGGTGCTTCTTTTGTGATTATTGCGGCACCTACAAACTATGATGAAGTAGAGAACTACTTTGATACAAGTGCAGTCGAAAAGGCAATTGAATCCATTGCCTCCTATAATACAACTTGTACAATTATCATTAAATCAACCATTCCAGTAGGTTATACCGAACATATTAAGAAAATCTATCCAAACTTACATATGATCTTCTCTCCTGAATTTTTAAGAGAAGGGAAAGCACTCTATGATAATTTATATCCTTCACGTATTGTGGTAGGGGAAAAGAGTAAAGAAGCGAAAGAATTTGCGGATTTACTTCAAGAAGGTGCGATTAAAAAGGATATTCCTGTATTATTTACAGGTTCTACGGAAGCAGAAGCCATCAAACTCTTCTCCAATACCTATCTAGCTTTACGTATTTCTTATTTTAATGAACTTGATACGTATGCAGAAGTAAGAGGTTTAGATACAAAAGAAATCATTGAAGGGGTAGGACTTGATCCTCGTATTGGAGATCATTATAATAATCCTTCTTTTGGCTATGGAGGATATTGTTTACCAAAAGATACAAAACAATTATTAGCGAACTATCAAGATGTTCCTGAACAATTAATTAAAGCGATTGTAGATTCAAATCAAACAAGAATGGACCATATCGCAGATATGGTCATACAAAAGAATCCAAAAGTGATTGGAATCTATCGTTTAATCATGAAGGCAGGAAGTGATAACTTCCGTTCTTCTTCGGTTCAAGGTGTTATGACTAGATTATTAGATAAAGGATATGAAGTAATAATCTATGAACCTACATTAAAAGAAGATCTTTATGATAACTGTAAAGTGATTCATGAATTAGAAGACTTTAAAAAGATGAGTGATGTGATTTTATGCAATCGTTACCAAAAAGAATTAGAAGATGTAAAAGATAAAGTTTATACAAGAGATCTCTTTGGGGAGAATTAATGAAGGAAAGAAATAGTACAATTGATTTATTAAGAGTAATAGGAATTGTGTTAGTAATTGCTTCACATTCCTATTTTCCAGAGGCAATCGAAGAGTTAATCTGTTTTGATGTAGTTTTACTTGTGTTTGTCGCAGGATATTCCTTTATGAGTTCTTCCTTTATCTTTTCAAAAGAGAATTATTGGGAATATGTCTTCAAACGCTTTAAGAAATTAATTCTTCCTGTATGGCTTGTGGTTATTGTATGGTATATCCTATTTGGTTTAATCTTAAAAGATCCTATCTCTATGACGACCTTAGGGAAATCCTTCTTCTTACTTGCGGGAGGAATGTCTTTTATTTGGGTATATCGTGTCTTTTTTACATCTTCTTTATTAATGCCATTTTTCAAGAAGGTCGTAATTGAAAAGGGGAAATGGATTATACTGGGTTGTCTTATTCTGATACAAATAGGAAATGATTTACTATTCCGATTTGTATTTTCCAATATGGGAACGATCGGAAAAGTATTGGAATATCTAATAACCTATACAATTGGTTATTTATTTATTTCGATGGTAGGAATGTTAAGTGTTGGATTTAATCGGAAAGAGAAGATTTTTACAGCACTTCTATTTGGTTTATTAACTGCGATTGGTAAGATAATCATTCAAGGAGAAACATTACTTCTCTATAAACATCCACCATTTTTAATTTATAGTTCTTATGGTTTAGCAATCAGTTTATTATTGTATTTATTATTGAATCATGTGAAATTAGAAGGAAATATGGAAAAAGGAATTGTATGGTTTTCAAAGAATGCGCGAAGTATCTATCTTTGGCATGCCTTAATCTATTATTTACTCGTTCATTTTAATGTTTCCTTACCAAGTATCCTTATGTGGTTACTCCTTTTATGTGGTGGTATCCTCTTAACGTATTTCGAACAAATTCTACTAAGAACTTGGAGGGAAAAGCATGTATAAAGTAACGATTGTGATTCCGACATATAAGCGACCAGACCGTATTAAACGGGCTGTTGATAGTGCTTTATCCCAAACCATCTCTCCAAAAGAAATTATTGTGGTAGATGATAATGGAAAAGATACTTTAGAAGCTTCACAAACAAAACTCGCTTTAAAAGACTATATTGAAAACAATAAGATTATCTACCTTCAAAATGAAGTGAATGGGGGAGGCTCTTTTAGTCGTAATCAAGGATTAAAGATTGCCCAAGGAACCTATATTACTTTCTTAGATGATGACGATGAAATAGATCCTACAAAATTAGAGAAACAAGTTCAGAAATTAGAAGAACTTGGAGAAGAATATAGCGCATGTTATACAGGCTATCATAAGCTTATGGAAAATGGGAAATCTTATGGTTCTGATGAAACGGTAAAAGGGAATGTCTATGCGTATGCTTTATCTCGTTCTATTTATAATGGATCTGGTTCAAACCTATTAGTTCGTACATCAATTGCGAAAGAAATAGGTGGCTATGATATTTCCTTTAAACGGAATCAAGATTTGGAATTTATGGCACGTTTATTAAAGAATTATAAACTGGCTTATGTGGATGAAGACTTAATGACGATTCATTATGAAATACGAGAAGTGAAAAGAAATTATGAAGATTTAGTTAAAATTGATGAACATTTTATCAATTCGTTTAAAGATGAAATTAATCAATTACCAGAAAAAGAAAGAAAAGCAGTCTATCAAATTATCGCATTAGAAAGATGGAGATATTCTTTATCAAGAGGTGCTCAAAACGATGCGATTCAAAATATGAAGAAGAATGGAGTAACGATTGGGGTATTCCTAAAATATATTGTTTATTTATTAGATCGTGTTATAAGGAAGAAATCATATGGATTTAAACTTTTCTAAATCAAAGAAAATCGATTATTTGTTTATAGGGGTTTCAATCCTATGTTTTATCTTACACTTATATAAGGCAAGATATACGTTAGGTTCTTCCGATGAACACTTCTATATTACAGAAGGATATCGACTATTACAGGGAGATCGATTATTCTTTGATAATTTATTTATAGGACAATCCTTTGGCTTATTTGTGATGCCTTTTGTAGGACTCTATCGAAGTATCGTAGGGAGTAATGATGGGATTGTATTGTATATGAGAATCATCTATACAATGATTCATATACTTGTAGGAATTCTATTCTATTATCGATTTCATAAAGAATATGATCAAAGAAAGGTATTCTTAGCGAGTATTCTCTATTA
>CADBUH010000046.1 GCA_902797775.1 uncultured Erysipelotrichaceae bacterium
CATCAAACAAATTGGTTGGCCATTAAATCATAGTAAGCGTCCACATGATGGAAGAGCACCAGACTATGATGATTGGAATCTCAATGGCGATTTATTATTCTGGTTGCCTTCTCTATCATGTGCCCTAGAACTATCTAGTATGGGAATTCGTGTAGATGAGGAATCGATTGTAAAACAATGTGAACATTTAAATTGTAAAGGAAGATTAACTTTCCCTTATCATCAAATGATTCAAAAGAAAGAACTCCCTTATACGATTGGTGGAGGGATCGGCCAATCAAGGTTATGTATGTTACTACTAAATAAAGCACATGTAGGCGAAGTACAATCTTCTATTTGGCCTAGTGAGATGGTCAAAGAATGTGAGAAGCATCATATTAACCTTCTATAACATTTACATTTTTTTCATTTTTTAAGAAATATCTTAGAAATATAGGAAGTATTACATTTACTTCCTTTTTAATACTTCTTATTATTTTTATAAGAAAGTTGGGGTTAATTATGAAAACAATTATTTTATGTGGAAAGCTATTTACTGCTGAAGACGAAAAGATTCATAAGGATATGGCAATTGTTGTCGAAGATAACAAAATCACAAAAGTCACTAGTAAAAAGAATGTGAACACAAAAGGCGCGAAAGTTATTGATTTAAGTGATCAATTTGTAATGCCTGGATTAATTGATGGACATATGCATTGCACTTCCAATGGGGATACAAAACGCATTGCAGATTACTATCCTACAACGGCAGAAGAAACATTAAACGGTGTCGTCAACTTAAAGAAAGATTTACTTGCAGGTTTTACCACCATACGTGATGAAGGATGCAATGACTTTGAAGATGTTGCATTAAAGAAAGCAATTGAACAAGGGAAAATTGATGGCCCACGTATGATAACATCCGGAAAATGTTTAACAGCTACTGGTGGTCATAGTGATAGCCGTTATCCCTATTATTTAGAACCTGGTGCACATGAATCACTTGTCTGTGATTCTCCAGATGCAATGCGTAAAGCAGCACGTACGGTCTTCAAGTATGGTGCAGATCAAATTAAGATTATGGGAACAGGTGGTGTTATGTCACTTGGTGATGAACCAGGTGCTCCAGAGTTCACTTATGAAGAGATGAAAGCAGCACTTGATGTAGCGAATTCTCGAGGCAGAATGTCGAGTGTACATGCGCATGGTGCAGAAGGAATGAAGATTGCTATGAAGGCAGGTATCCATTCAATTGAACATGGCATGCTTATGGATGATGAAGCAATTACTATGATGGCAAAGACAGGAACCTTCTTAATTCCAACCATCATCGCTGCCAAAGCAATCGTTGATAATGGTGTCGCTTCTGGAATTCATCCAGAAAATGTCGCAAAGGCAGAAATGTGCATTAAGAATCATTACCAGAATCTTAAAAAATGCTTAAAGAAAGGTGTAAAAATCTGTTTTGGTACAGATGCTGGTACACCAGGCAATTATCACGGTCAACAAACACGTGAATTTGCACTCATGGTAGAAGCAGGTTTACCACCAATCTATGTTCTTCAAGCAGCTACGATTCGAAATGCATCTCTCTTAAGAATGGAAAATGAAATTGGTTCCATTAAAGAAGGTAAACTCGCAGATATTGTTGCCTTCAAGGATGACCCAACAAAAGATATGGAAGTTATGAACCATGCTTGCTTCGTAATGAAGGATGGAAAAGTTTATAAGAAATAGAGAATATGAAAAGCTAGAGTGTTTCCATAAGACTCTAGCTTTTTATAATGAATCGCTATTCTTTAAACTCATCTGGTTTTGTAGGCATCACCAATAGATGATAGGTTCCATCTATATATTCAAACTTCATAATTCCTGCATTTGGAAATAGGATATGATCACTTTCTCTTTTTACTGCTTCAATATCAAATAATGCACCTAAAAGATGTCTTCCATAAGAACCATGTGTCACAACCAACACAACATCTCCATCCACACATTGTTCAACGATATATTGAAATGTTTTTTCTATCCTTTGACGAATGGTTTCTTTACTATCTCCACCAATATCAGTAAAATCTTCACGATTCTCTTTTCGATAAAATAGTTCCTCTGCGACTTCTTGAAATAAGGAACCATCTAATAATCCATAATCAAATTCTTTTAATAATTTTGTTCCAGTAATTTCCACAGGATGATCTTTTAATATTAATTCACAGGTATCATATGCCCTTTCACTTGTTGATGAAAATGCTTTTGTGAAAGGTACATCCTTTAATGCCTTTCGAGCTTGCAAAGCTTGGTTAATACCTTCTTGTGTTAAAGGAGAATCACAAGCACCTTGTATTCTCCCCATTTGATTAAATAATGTTTGTCCATGTCGAACTACATAAAATACGATATGCATTAAAAGTACCTCATAATATCCATTAATCGGCTCACCACTTTACAATCTGCTTCTTCATTTCTACCAAAGCGATCTACAATCACTGGTACAAGCCCTTCTTCTTTCGCATATTTACCATCTAATTCATAGAACCCTGTTACCCATAAGATTTCTTCTGGCTTACATTCACAAAGTTCAATTGCTTTTTGATAAACTTCTTTGCGAGGACGATATGCCTTGATACTATCACTTGATAAAATACCATGGACATGTAGATTATTTCTCTTTAAATTTACACGCACAAATTGATCCGATACATCCGAAACAATATATACAGGTAATTCACATTGTTGTAGAAAGTTTATGACATCATAATAGAATGCCCCATACATCCAATGGTTCATCCATAGGGTTCTTAACTCATCATAGTTTTCTTTTAAACCATATGTAATAATTGTTTTCTCTAAGACTTTAAGAAATATTACTTCTGCTGAAAGATATGTTTCTTTATAACTATCTTCTTTTATTTGTGTTTCTTTTTCAAAAACCCATTGAAATAATTCTTTTTCATCTTTGATATGACTATTTGAAATAATGCGTTTTACCAATTCTCCATGGTCTACGCCTTTGTCTTGTACCACGATGTCTTTGTAATTAATGAATATTGCTTTGACCATGTCGAAACCCCTCTCCTACATAGCATTATATCTCAATCGTTCTTTGAATGACAATTTCATAAAGAAAACGCCCTTTCGAGCGTATTCCTATTTTGTTAAATCTTCTCCAAAATATTTATTGGATAATTCTGCTAAAGAGCCATCCTTTTGCATTGCTTCAATACATGCATTAATTTCATTTAAAAGCGTTGCATTATCTGCACCTTTCTTAAGTGGAATTGCATAAGCAGTAGCTTCTTCTGTTTGGGTAACTACCTTAAATGGTCCCCCTTCATTTTTCATATAATCAATATAGGAAGTATTTGCGTTGATGGTTGCATCTGCTTGTCCAATCTCTACTAAGTTTAAGGTTTCTGCTAATGTATCAACTGGTTTTACTTCTGCTCCATAAGATGCACCAATTTCCATATAGGTTGAACCTGTAGAATTTGCTGTTGTTTTACCATTTAAATCTTCAAATGTTTTAATCTCAGTGTTATCTTCACGTACAATTAAGACCGCATGATCATAGGCATATGGTGTAGAAAAATCAAATGTCTTTTGTCTTTCTTCTGTTACATCTACACCATTAACTACGATATCAAATACACCAGATTCTAATCCTTGAAGTAATCCATCCCAAGCAGTAGGAATAATTTCAATTTCTACACCTAGATGTTTTGCGATTGCTTGGGCAACTTCTACATCATATCCTACAAGGTTACCATCCGCATCTTCATATCCAAAAGGTTGCCAATCCCCTTCGAGTCCTACTTTTAAGACATTGTCTTTTTTAATACGTGCTAAGTGATCTTCTCCACTATTGTTTTGGCTACACGCTCCTAAGCCTAGTGCTAGACTTAGGACCATTCCTAATTTTAGTAATACTTTCATTTTTCCCCTCCTATACTTTATTACTTTCTTCTAATTGTAAGAATTCTTTTGTTCTTTCTTCTTTTGGATTTTCAAAGATCTCTTTTGAAGATCCTTGTTCTACCACAACTCCATGTTCCATAAAGATAACTTTATTCGAAACATTTTTCGCAAAATCCATTTCATGTGTTACCACAATCATGGTGACACCTTCTTCTGCTAACTGTTTCATTACACTTAAGACTTCTCCAATTAATTCTGGATCAAGTGCTGAAGTTGGTTCATCGAAGTAAATAATCTTTGGATTACTCGCAAGCGCTCTTGCGATGGCGACACGTTGTTGTTGACCACCAGATAATTGACTTGGATAATGATCCATTCTTTCTTCCATATTCACGCGTCTTAACATCTCTTTCGCAATGTTTTCGGCTTCACTTTTTGAATAGCCATGCGCGACAATTAATCCAATCATGACATTTTCAAGTGCTGTTTTATTTTTGAAAAGATTATAGTTTTGAAATACAAATCCTGTTTTCTTTCGAATCTCTGAGATATCTTTCTTGGTAGTATGTGCTAAATCATATGTCTTTCCATCAAATACCATTGTGCCTTCATCTGCAGTCTCTAAAAAGTTAATACAGCGAAGGAGTGTTGTTTTTCCAGAACCACTTGGTCCTAGTATTGCTACTACATCTCCTGTATCTACTTCTAGATTTACTCCATTCAATACTTGTGTATGGAATGCCTTCTTAATATTTTTGACTTCTAATAATCTCATATTATCCTTTGTTCGCTCCATACGCA
>CADBUH010000047.1 GCA_902797775.1 uncultured Erysipelotrichaceae bacterium
ATGTTATGAAGATACGCAAAGAAGGTGGCGTAGTAAGAGAAGTATTATAAAGGGGAAAATCATGATTGAAAGAAAACCATTTGGAGATTATGAATTAGTTACAATTCAAGATAAAGACTTAGAAGTTTCCATCACAAATTTAGGTGCGACAGTTACTTCTATAAAAGTGGAAGGAGAAGAAATCCTTTTAGGTTTTAATACACCAGAAGAATATTTAAATGGAACATGTTATATTGGTGCTCTTGTTGGTAGATATGCGAATCGTTTAAAAGGTGCTTCTTTTGAAATTGATGGTGTTAAATATGATGTAACTGCGAATGAGAATGGAAATCAACTTCATGGTGGAGTTGATGCCTTTGATCGTCAAAGATGGGATATTGAAGTTGTTGATGATAATGCGGTCGCATTTAAATTATTATCAAAAGATGGAGATAATGGATATCCAGGTAATCTAAATGTAACGGTAACATATATTGTTAAAGATGGTAAATTAAGAATTAATTTTGAAGGTATATCTGATAAAGATACAATATTTGCACCTACAACACATATGTATTTTAACTTAGGGAAACTCGATAATATTTTAGATACAGAAATGTGTATTAATGCAGATTATTATTTACCAGTTGATGAACAAAATATTCCTTTAGAAAAAGAACTCTGTAAGGATACCTTTGATTTCCATAAACTACGTAAAATTAATCAAAACTATGATCACTGTTTCATCTTAAAGGATGAATATGCTTTAACTGCGATTGGTGGAAATATTCGTATGGATATTTATACAGATTTCCCTGGAATTCAACTCTATACAGGTGAATTCTTAGGAGATGGATATAAGGCGAATGATGGCTTTGCGACAGAACCAGAATTCTTCCCAAATACACCAAATCGTCCAGACTTCCCATCTGCTTTATTAAGAAAAAACCAAACATTTAAGAAGTATGTAGAATATCGTTTTAGTAAATAAGCATCACCTTTAAAAAAGGAGATAGATAATGCATAAAAAATCTTATTTAAGATTTTGTCTTTTAGAGGTTTCTTTTTGGTGTCTATGGGCATCCTATATTAGTTATATAAGTCCTTATTTTCTAGATAAAGGAATCGCGAATACATATTTAAGTATTATTCTATCTGTTTATTACTTTGTATCTTTTTTGGGTTCTTTTTTCTGGGGTAGAGTAAGTGATTATTTGAATGGAAATAAAATCATAATAATTATAGGAACCTTTCTTGCGTTAATATTTGGACATCTTGTTTATTTTAATGCGGATAATTTTCTATTAGCTGGAATACTATATCCGATTTTTGGATTTATGTTTGTTCCATTAACTTCTATGATCGATGCATGGATTATTAAAAGTTATCCAGAACGAAAAGATGCGTTTGGTAAAGCACGTGCATGTGGTTCAACCTCCTATTCGATTATGATGCTATTGAATGGACAACTCATTAGTCGAATTGGATATTCCATAATTCCAGTTATGCTAACGATTTTTGCGGTTATGCAAATTATACTTGCTTTCTCACTTCCTGAAGAAAAGGAAGAAATAGAGGGAGAAGGAATTAGTCTAAAGGATATGAAAGAATTAACGCATAATAAAACGTATTTCCGTTTATTTATGATTGTCTTAGTTGCAGCAATTGCGATTCAACCTATGAATAATATGAAGATGGTCTATATACAAAATGTAGGTGCAGGTGTTAGTGAATTTGGGATTGATTCCTTTGTTGGATGTATTATGCAAGTGCCATTCTTATTTATGGCAGGGAAGATTAGAAAGTATCCGATTAAATCACGTTTACTTGTTACAACAGTTACATCCTTTATAACCGCATTCCTAATCATGATAGCGAAAGTTTGGTATGTAATCACATTAGGAACAATCATTCACTTTTTAGGATATGGAATTCTATTAGCGACTTATAAAGAAGTAACAGAGGATGTAGTTCCTAGAAGACTTAGAAATACAGGGCATAGCTTGATGGATGCGGCGTATGGAAGTGCTGCATGTGTTATATCACTATCCTATGCAGGAATGGTAATTGATCATTTTGGAATACCAGTACTTATGATTGTATGTATGGTAATTCAAGCGATTGCGATAACGATGGTTTTAAGATTTCCGAAAGTGAAAGGAGAAGGATAATATGAGACGAACAGTTGAAGTTAAAAATATGCGGCCACAAGAATTCTTAGATGCAAAGAAAGAATTTAATGTAGCGTATTTGCCAGTAGGACCTATTGAGTGGCATGGTCCACATATGCCATTTGGTACAGATGCCTTACAAGCAGAATATGTTGCGTTACATGTGGCTGAAGAATTAGGTGGCGTTGTGTTTCCTACTTTATTTTGTGGTACAGAAAGAGCACGTACACCAGAATATGTTAAGAGAATGGGTTTTGAAGATGAGAATACATATGTTGTTGGGATGGATGTACCAGGTGTTATGGTACGCAGTATGTATTTTCCAGAAGAATTATTTGGTTCCATCTTACGTGCATATCTAGAACAGATTATTGCGTATGGATTTGATAAAGTATATATCATTAATGGACATGGTGCAGATGGACAAATAAGCACATGTGAAAGATTATCGAGAGAGCTATCACATGATACAGATACAGAAGTAATCTATTTAATGTGTCTTGATAAACTAGATGAAAATGATGTAAGTCTAGGACACGCAAATATATCAGAGACTTCAAATATGATGTGTGTAAGAGAAGATAATGTTGATCTTAGTCAACTTCCGCCAAAACCTGAAAAAATATATACCTATAAGTATGGAATTGCCGATTCCTTACTGTTCCAAGGAAAAGGGCAACCAGATTTCTCGGTTGTGAATGATCCAAGAGATGCATCAAGTGAATTAGGAAAACGATATTTGGATGCAGGAATTAAAAAAGTAGTTGAATATATAAAGAATCATAAATAAAGGCAATGATTGAATCATTGCCTTTCTTCTAATAGTTGTCTAACTAAATCTGGTTTATTTGAAATGATGGAATGAACCCCAAGGTCTAATGCTTGTTTAATATGTTCTGGATCATCTACTGTCCATACATTTATATCAACACCTAGTTCATGACAATCCTTTACGAAGTTAGGATAGAGTAATTGATAAAGAGCTGGATTTAACGCATTAGCGTTATGATCTTTTGCGTATTGAGGTAAATCAAAGATTCCATCTCTTGTGAGAAAACCAATATACGCATCTTTCTTTAATTCCTTTATCTTTGCACAAGAAGGATGATGGAACGAAGAATAGATAACACGATCATCCATATCATTCTTATGAATTAATTCTAGAATCATTTCCTCTATATGTGGGTATTGTATGATACCTGTTTTTAATTCGATATTAATACATAAGTTAGATGGTTTAATCACATCAATTACTTCCTGCATGGTTGGAATGGTTACATTTTCATATTCTGGATGTAGGGTATTAAATTGAAATTGTTTTAATTCTTCTAGGGTATAATCCTTTACCCAACCTGTACCATTTGAAGTACGATTAATGGTTTCATCATGAACCACTACAATCTGTCCATCTTTTGAAAGTTGAATATCTAATTCAACACCATCTGCGTTTAATTCAATTGCTTTTTGAAAAGATGGAATGGTATTTTCTGGGGCATATGCACTAGCACCTCTATGGGCGAATATTAATGTTTTATTCATTGTGAATCTCCTTATATAACTATTTAAAGTATATCAAATAATAAAGGAGAATATGATAAACTAATAAGGGTAAAGATTGATGGAGGTTTTATGTTAAATCAATATTTAGATATCAATGAAGAAGTTAAAGAAGCTCTAGAACAAGGTAAACCAGTAGTGGCTTTAGAATCTACCATTATTTCTCATGGTATGCCTTATCCTCAAAATGTAGAGACAGCATTAAATGTAGAAAAGATTATTCGTGAAGAAGGTGCGGTTCCTGCGACCATTGCGATTATAGGTGGTCGTTTAAAAGCAGGATTAACACCAGAAGAAATAGAATACTTTGGTAAAAAAGGAACTGCGATTGCGAAAGCATCCCGTAGAGATTTAGCTGCGTTATGTGCGAAAGGTGAAGATGGTGCAACAACCGTTACCACCACAATGATGATTGCACATATGGCAGGTATTAAATTGTTTGCGACAGGTGGTATTGGTGGTGTACACCGTGGTGCAGAAAAGACAATGGATATTTCTGCGGATTTAGAAGAGCTCGCAAATACACCAGTTATGGTAGTATGTGCAGGTGCTAAAGCAATCCTAGATTTACATCTAACACTTGAATATTTAGAAACCCATGGTGTTCCAGTGATTGGTTATGGCACAAAAGAACTCCCTGCGTTCTATTCAAGGCATTCTGGTTTAGAAGTTGATTATCGTATGGATACACCAGAAGAAATCGCAAATTTATTTAAAGCACAAACAGCTTTAGGATTAAGAGGTGGTATCTTAGTCACAAACCCAATTCCTGAAGAATACGCAATGGATGATACGATCATCAATCAAGCAATTGATCAAGCTGTACAAGAAGCAGAAGAAAAAGGTGTTCACGGGAAAGAGATTACCCCATTCTTATTAGCACGTGTAAAAGAATTAACTGGTGGCGATAGCTTAGATTCAAATATTCAACTTGTTTATAATAATGCGAGACTTGCGAGTCGAATCGCAAAAGCTTATGTTAAATAAGAATTATAAAAAACTTTTAGGAATCATAATCACGATTGTGATTCCTTTTTGTAATGGATGTAAAAAAGAAGAAGTAATTCAAGAAACGACTCCAACGCCAATTCAAGAAGAAGCACAAGTTCAAGAAGGATTTGATTTTGAAAAGGGAACGGTTTTATTAAATAGTGGCTATGAGATGCCGATTATTGGTTTAGGAACATGGACCTTGTCAAATGAAGAAGCAGAAAACTCGGTATATGAAGCACTTAAATGTGGAATGCGTCTCATCGATACCGCAAGATATTATCGTTGTGAGGAGGGTGTAGGAAAAGGCATTGCCCGGGCAATAAAAGAGGGTATATGTACAAGAGAAGAAGTCTTTGTCACAAGTAAAGTAATGCCAAGTGATTATACACGAGCTGCCCAAGGAATAGAGGATTCACTTAGAGATTTAAACCTTGATTATGTGGATTTAATGTTGATACATCAACCTGGAAGTCATGATGAAGAAGTCTATAAAGCATTAGAAGATGCGGTAAAAGAAGGAAAAGTGAGATCTATTGGTATTTCAAATTACTATACGCCTGCTCAAATTGATGAAGTATTATCTTACGCAACCATTCTTCCAGCTGTCATTCAGAATGAAAACCATATCTTCTTCCATAATGATGAACTTCAAGAATATGTAAAACCTTATGGAATCATACTTGAATCTTGGTATCCATTTGGAGGTAGAGGTCATACTTCAGAAAGCTTTAATCAAGAGAAAATTATGGAAATTGCGAAGGTACACAATAAGACTTCTGCACAGATCATATTGCGTTGGCATCTTCAATCGGGGTACATCGCAATACCTGGATCAAGTAATCCTTTACATATCCAAGAAAACTATGACATCTTTGATTTTGAATTAAGTCAAGAAGAGATGGATCAAATTAATGCGATTAATGAAAACCGTAGATATGAGAACTGGTAAAAATATTTATTATTAAAATATATTGACAACCCCTTTATTTAGTAATAGTATAAATACCGTTATCAATTACCATAGACAGTAACGGCGAAAGCTTAATCATGTTACCGAGGTAGAAAGTCTCATTTAACACGGAACTTTTATGCC
>CADBUH010000048.1 GCA_902797775.1 uncultured Erysipelotrichaceae bacterium
CCATAAGATAGGATTGCCGTGCGATCTAGTTCCCACTTTGTCTCCCTCAAGATATAACAATTATTCCCTACACATTTTCCGATGATTTCTTTTTCTTCTTGTATGTAGTAACGAACTCTTTCTTTTTTTATAGCTATTTCCTCCTCTATTTTCATTGTAGGAAATACCTACTTTTATTCTAGAGAGTATTCATTGAACTTACAATACAATCACTCAAGTTATACTTGAGTATTATAAAACTGAATCTTTTGATTCAGTCTTATTGATTTCTCTAATTTCGATGATACTTCTACTCAAATACCGCCACAAAGTCACTGTTCTCGGATACCTCTACGGTAATGATCTCATCGGTTGAATAATCTTGTCCATTTAAGGTCCACTTTACAAATTTAGAACCTTCATTCGCTTTCGCACCAATCTTTAAAGTTGTAGGTTCTGTTAAATTTACAAAGGAAGATTGGAATGGTTGTGCATCATTAAACACTACTTCTTCATCCCCATACGCATACGCAACTTGACCAGACCCAGTAATATTGATTTTTACTGTCGCAATGATTTCTGGCAGATCCATTGGTTTAAAACTATGTTCTTCACCATCTGGTGTAACAAGAAGAAGTCCATCTTCTCCCTCTTCTTTAACAGTTACCACATATTCTCCTTCTTCTCCTGGAGGAACAAGGTCACCTTTTAAAGTATCTCCTTCTTGTTGGATAACCCATCCATATATTGCATCTCCTGGATTGTAACCAACTGACCAACCTTCATATCCTTCGGTTTCGGATTTGGTTACCATGAGGTATCTACCTTCATCATCCGTAAAAGCACCTACACGTGTCCATTCAGAACTTGTGGAACTAGTTTGGTTAGAACCACAACCCACTAATAGTATTATGGATAATAATACAAGTCCATTTAAAATACGTTTCATCTTTCCGCCTCTCATTGGGATTCAAATGACCAACCATGATCATTATGGTAAATCATTAACTTACTCATCCCACCATCTATTATAATATTTTCTCCGGTAATAAAATGCGCCTTTTCACTACAAAGATATAACACCATATGCGCAATATCTTCTGGTTTTCCAACTCTTCCAGTAGGATGTTGGCTACTATCACTTCTAGTAAATGTTTCTTCTTTTGTATCAATCCATCTATATAATTCCTTCTATCTTTACCATAGCACACTCATCTTATAAAAAGGTATTAATTCTATTCCATATAAGGTATATCGAAAATGCGCTATAATTTGATTATGAAAGTGGTTCTTCCATTATTATCCATTGCGATTATCCCTGTTTTATTCAGTGGACTTCTTTATTTGTTTTTTCATAGTGAAACTGGTAAAAAACTTTCCAGTAGAACAAAACAACTCATCGCAGGTATTATCTTCGGTATCATTGCGATCTGTGGTACTGAATTTGGAGTGAATATAGATGGTGCGATTATCAACGCAAGAGATGCAGCTCCATTATGTGCTGGTTTACTATTTGGTCCTCTAGCAGGTATTCTATCTGGTTTAATTGGTGGAATTGAAAGATGGTTTGCGGTACTATGGGGTGCTGGTACTTATACAAGACTCGCTTGTACAATTTCAACGATCTTAGCTGGTCTTATCGCTGCGACCTTAAGAAAATATATTCTCGATAATAAGAATCCTTTAATCGATCAAGCACTTATCATTGGAATCGTTGTGGAAGTCATACATATGGTAATGATTTTCATCACTAATATATCCGATGTACGTCGTGCTTTTAGTTATGTGGAAGCTTGTTCCATACCAATGGTAACCATCAATGCTTTAGCGGTCGCTGCTGCTACATTATTCGTTTCCCTTATTAAAGCACGCACAAAGAAAACAAATGAGAAAGAACTTCCTACCATCTCTAATTCCATACAAAGAAATCTTATCGTTGTTCTATTGTTCGGTTGTATTACAACTTCTTTGTTTGGATATATCTTACAAGATCAAATATCTAGTGAAGAGATTAATCGATTATTAAGTCAAAACATAATTGATGCGGTAGATGATGTCGAAGATCAATGTGATAAAGCTCTTTTACGTGTTAATCATTTAGTCGCTGATATTATCGTTAATAATCCAGAAGTTAACTTACAAGATTTAAAACAAGCATATAACGTACATGAAATTAATATCGTTAATAAAAATGGGATTATAACGAAATCTACAGAAACTAAGTATATTGGCTTTGAAATGGCTACAGGTGATCAATCTGCTGAATTTTTAAAACTGTTATCCGATTATACAGATATTGAGGAAATTGTACAACCTTATTTACCTACCTCTTATCATCATGATGTCTATTTAAAATATAGTGGTGTAAGAATACCAACTGGCTTAGTACAAGTCGCATACAACGATGAACAAATGAGCCAAGAGATATCTTCTCTTCTATCCCATGTCGCTTCGAATCGTCATATAGGTCAATCCGGTAGCTTACTTGTCTTAGATGGAAACAATATCATCTCTTGTACAAATGATTCTGCATTAAATCCAAAAATATCAAATTTCTATAAAGTCCCTTTAGATTTGAATACAGTAGAAGAATTTACCGTTCATCAAACTACCATTCGTGATGTTCCTTATTACTATATGTATACAAGGGCTGAAAATTATTATGTCGCAGGATTCATTCCTCAAAGTGAAGCAGATTTCACAAAAACAATGTCTTCCTACTTAACTATATTTACACAGATTATTGTATTCGGAGGATTAATATCCGTTATCTATTTCATTACGAAAAAATTAATCGTCGATAATATTCGTAAAGTTAATAAATCTTTAAATCAAATCACAGAAGGTAATTTAGAGACTGTTGTTGAAGTTGGTGGAAGTAAAGAATTCACATCTCTTTCTGCAGGTATTAATACAACCGTTGATGCCTTAAAGAAATATATTGCAGAAGCAAATACAAGAATCGATAACGAATTACGTTACGCACGTGAAATCCAAGCATCCTCCCTTCCATCCACATTCCCTGCCTTCCCAAGTAGAGATGAATTTGATATTTATGCATTAATGGTTCCAGCGAAAGAAGTAGGTGGAGACTTCTATGATTTCTTCTTAATTGATAATGATAAACTTGCCTTCTCGGTTGCGGATGTATCTGGGAAAGGTATTCCTGCATCTTTATTCATGATGCGTGCAAAAACAATATTAAAGACTTATGCAGAACGTGGTATCCAAGTGGCGGATATCTTTACTAACGCAAATTATAATCTTTGCGAAGGAAATGACGCAGGTATGTTTGTGACAGCGTGGATGGGTATTCTAGACTTAAAAACAGGTGTATTAAAATATGCGAATGCAGGACATAATCCACCAATGCTTTGTAAAGGAAATGGTACATATGAATTCTTAACCGGTCCAAATGGATTCATTCTTGGAGGTATGGAAGGTATCGTCTATAAAGAACAAGAAATCACATTAGAACCAGGAGATGAACTCTTCTTATATACCGATGGAGTAGTTGAAGCGACAAACCTTGATAATGAACTCTATGGTAATGATCGTTTAAAAGAATGTATCAACCAACATCGTGGAGAAGATGCGATGACATTATGTAATAGTATTAAGAAAGATGTAGATACATTCTATGGAGAAGCTCCACAATTTGATGACATAACGGAACTATCTCTACAATTTAAAAAATATAGTCAGTAATAAAATACAGTTGCCACAAGCAACTGTATTATTCTTTAATCTTTCCCTTTATATTGAAAGGTATGATTACCTACTTGATATGTTTCATCAAAAGTTTCATTTGGATACGCTTTTCTTACTTCAACTAAATTCAATACATCATAATGCATGGTTTTGAGAAACCGTAGCATAAGATCATTATTTGGATGTACGTTGATATATAGAGTATCTGTTGTTAGTTCTTGTATTTTATCAAACAATTGTTTGCCTACACCCTTGTTACGATAGTCCTCTCGCACATAAAGTGATTCTAGCCATACAACATCATCCTCGATGCGTGCTACCGCATAGCCAATCATTAAACCACCAATACTGATTGCATATATCGGATATCCTTTTTCTAAATATTCATCAATTTCCTTCTTCGCATCTTTCTCTGCTTCTTTATGATTTACACCGTGCAAGTGATATAAATAATCTCGAAATTCCATTACGAGATATACAATTGTGTGTTTATTATTATTTTGAATTTCTGTTAAACGAACGTTTTTCTCTTTCTTTTCTACAACTATTTCTTCTTCCTCATCATCTTGTGTATAATCAACTTCATAATATTCAAATCCGTTTTCAAGACACCATTCAATTGCTGCAGTTCTCAATTTTTTATTCCGAAAAGCATACCACTCTGGTTCGATATTAAAACGTTCTATTGTTGCTCGAAACATCCGAAAAGCACCCTTGCCTTTAATTGCATTTGTTAACCATTTCTTGATTTCTGGATTACTTTCTTGCTTGGTAAATTCTTCCATTACTGCATACATATCCATTTCATCACGATTGGGAAGTCGAATATAATCATCATCAATATCTTCTATATCTCTTACATCCTCGTCATCATAAAAATAGATTTTATTTCCATCGCAATATCCAATCTCATCTGTTGGTACATGGTAATACGTTTCTCTAGCATCTTGTAAAGAAATAATCACATCTTCTAAATTCAGTTCCATGTTCTACCCTCTAATCTATATAATAATTCTTTTTCTTTGTGGTTCAATTTTACCTTCTAAAAGTTTAGCGATCGCTATTTCAGTCTTAGAAGCTACAAAAGAAACATTTAGTCTACATGATTACATGCGCACCAAGTTAAATCAGGAGACGATGTTTACTTCCAAGAAATGTTTAATGAATACCAAAGTCTCTACCTAACAAATCTATATAGTAAATAATTATTAAGCACTACGAATCATTCTGTCATGATCAAAATCCTTTTAATAGAATACTGTTAATGAACAAATAATTTCCTACAGTATAAATAGGGGCTGTCCAAAAACCTAAGTAATTAGGTTAAGGGAATTAGCCCTTTTCTTTTTGTGTTTATATGAATCTTTTGAGGTTTGA
>CADBUH010000049.1 GCA_902797775.1 uncultured Erysipelotrichaceae bacterium
ATAGTGAATGGTTGGATAATTCTTTTGAACTTCTAAACCAATCTCATTTATTTTTTGACTATCTTTTTGTCGAGAGATTGTCATGACTGTTGTGACATAGTCAAAGTGATGACTTTGTGCATATTGGAAGGTATCTTCTAAGCGCATGCGATAACAGAAGAAACATCTTTCCCAACCTTCTGGATCATCTTTGTAAGGGGACAACTTATTTGTATAAGAGACATTATCATAATCTGGAAAAACAATGGATACTTTATCTTTCCAAACTTCCTTTACAAAGCGTTCAATCTCTTCTTTACGTTTTGTGTATTCTGCTTCTGGCCAAATATTCGAATTACTATAATAAATGGTGATATCGAAATAATCATTTAAGAATTCTAAAGGCCAACTTACACATGGTGCACAACATGCGTGAAGAAGGAGTTTAGGTTTCGTAGGATAATTGTTTTTGATTTCTTCTAATTCTTTTAAAGATAGTAAATAATAGTTCTTCTTATGAGAGCTTTTTCTTTCTTTTAAATATTGAAGATAAGCTTCTTTATTCATTTGTGATAAACATACAGTCACCAAAGGAGAAGAAACGATATTCTTTGTTGACTGCCTCCTCATAGGCACGGAAGATAAGTTCTTTACTTGCGAAAGAGGATACCATCATGATTAAAGTTGATTTTGGTAAATGGAAGTTCGTTAACATACAATCAACTGCTTTCCATTCATATCCTGGATAAATAAAGAGACTTGTCGCTCCTGAACATTCTTCAAATTTTCCAAATCTTTGATAAACAGATTCTAAAGTACGTACAGAAGTTGTACCAATTGCGATAATACGACGACCTTCTTGTTTCGCAAGGTTTAATGCATCCGCAGTTTCTTTTGACATCTCATAAACTTCTTCATGCATAATATGATCTTCCACAATTTCTGTATCCATAGGACGGAAAGTGCCTAATCCCACATGAAGTGTAACATCTAAGACAATGACACCTTTTTCTTTTAAAGCCGCAAATACTTCTTCAGTAAAATGTAAACCTGCCGTAGGTGCAGCTGCACTTCCATCTACTTTTGCATAGACAGTTTGGTAACGATCTGGATTATCTAGTTTTTCATGAATATAAGGTGGAAGGGGAACGTTTCCTAATTCATCAAGGATTTCATTAAAAATACCTTCATATAACATCTTCATCTTACGAATGCCTTTTTCCCCAATTCCTACACATTGCGCACGTAATCTTCCATCATGGAAAGAAACAATCGTATCCATCTTAACGGTTTTCGCATTTCCTACAAGACATTCCCAAATATCATTTTCTTCTTGTTTAAGTAGAAGTACTTCTACATGTGCACCAGTTCCTTCTTTTGTGCCAAATAAACGAGCAGGAATAACACGTGTATTATTGCGTACTAATACATCTCCTTCATGTAGGTAGTCTATGATATGCGAAAAAGAGGTGTGTTCTAATTCACCTGTATTTTTATGTACGACCATCATTCGACTTGAACTACGATCAAGTAATGGTGTTTGTGCGATTAATCGCTCTGGTAAGTTATAATCAAAATCACTTGTTTTCATAATCTTAAAAGTATGTTTTACAAGATACCACTTGTCCGATAATTTGTACAGGAATATTTTTTACTTCTTTTGAAGTAAAGTAACGATTTTCTACATCTGGATTGGCTGCTTCCAAGATTAACATCTTATCTTTATAGATTACTTTTTTAACCGTTACTTCATCTCCAATTAAGACAACTCCAATTTGTCCATTCTCAATTGTATTACATTTACGAACTAAGACAAGAGAACCATTTGTGATACCAACACCATTCATAGAATCACCAGATACTTTTAAATAATAATCACCGAGTTTACGATCAGAGAGGGATACTTCTTCTTCCCCAATATAATTCTCTTCCGCAAATAAATCATATCCAGCTTTAACATACCCTAATACAGGTATTTTAATCGTAATATCCATTCCTTTTAGAGCAGGTTCAATATTATATCCGACAAGTTCACTTAATCTTTCTAAGACTTCTCCAGATACGCGTCGTATTTCACCTTTACTCCACCTTGAAGCCGTAGACCTTGTGACACCTGTTCTTCGTGCAATCTCACTATCACTTAATCCTGTCTTTTCTTTAAAATCTTGAATAATCTCTTGTAAAGTCATATGTATTCTCCATTATTACTCATTATTATATATAAAATGCGACATCAAATCAATAATTATACATATACGTAGCGTATTCTATTGAAATACGCTACTTTTATGCGTATAATACAACTGAATAGGAAATAATCATGGATTTATATAAAAGATATGTAGATGTATTAGTTATACAAAAAAAGAATGGATCGATGATTCCAGTCTATGTTTTTTGGGATAATGGTAAGAAATATAAGATTGATAAAGTGATAAGTAAAGAAAGAAGGGTTTCAAAAACAGGAGGCTGTGGAATCCGTTATGCATGTTTAATTCATGGGAATCGTAGAAATTTATTTTATGAAAAAGATAAATGGTTTATTGAAAGTTATCAACCTTAATTAAAGAGGTTCAACCATTGTACGATAAAGTAAGCGGAAGAAGAAAGATGAGATAATCAAAGAGATGATTTCAGATATTAAGAAACACCACCATACATTCGATACATTTCCAGTTTGTGCTAAAAGCCACGCAACAGGTATCAACACAACAAGTTGTCTCGCAATCGAAATAATTAAAGAATAGGTACTTTTCGCAAAGGCTTGAAAGATAGAACCTAATACAATACAGATAGCCGCAATTGGAAAATGCAAGGAGATAATACGAAGGGCAGGTACACCAATCGCTAGCATCTCACTACTTGCGTTAAAGAAACCAAGTAATACTTCTGGAATTAAATTCATGATGATGGTTCCACAAGTCATAATTGTAATCGCTAAAAGTAATGCAAATTTAAGAGCTTCATTAATGCGCTCTTTTTTACGTGCACCATAGTTATAAGCTAAGACAGGAATTAACCCATTATTTAATCCAAACACAGGCATAAAGAAGAAACTTTGAAGTTTAAAATAAACCCCAAATACAGCTGTCGCCGTCGTTGAAAATAAGATTAAGATACGATTCATGGAATAGGTCATAATCGAACCAATTGACATCATAAGGATAGAAGGAACAGCTACCTTATAAATTTGTTTCATCATCTCTACTTTTGGATGAAAGATATCATGAAGTGAGAAAAGAATCTCACGATTATATTTCAAGTTAAAGAAGATACCAATACATCCTGCGATACATTGTCCCATAACCGTAGCGTAGGCAGCACCTGCTACACCAAGACGAGGAAATCCAAATAATCCAAAGATTAGGATTGGATCCATGATGATATTAAAGATTGCACCAGTAGCTTGGGTAATCATGGAATAGATGGTTAAACCGGTTGATTGTAGAAGACGCTCCATGGTCATTTGGGTAAATAAACCAATTGAAAATCCTGTAATGATATGAAGATAGGTTGAACCATATTCAATGATATCTTCTACTGAAGTTTGACTCTTAATAAAGAAATCAACGAAAAAGATTCCAATTAAAAAGAATAATAAATAATTTAATAATGTAAGAAAGATACCATTGTTTGCACTATCATTGACGTGTTTAAAATTCTTTTGTCCTAAGGAACGAGATAAAAGGGCATTGATACCTACACCAACGCCTGAACCAAATGCAATCATTAAACTTTGCATAGGGAAGGCTAAGGTAACTGCTGTTAAAGCATTCTCATGTATTTGAGCTACAAAGATACTATCTACGACATTATATAAAGCTTGCACCAACATCGATATCATCATAGGAACCGACATAGATACAATTAATTTCTTAATAGGCATAACACCCATTTTGTTTTCTTTTTGAACAGTCACGGAAGCATTTTCCCACAAACAGAATAAATAATCAATAAAAAAACGCATCACTGCGTTTTCTTACTAAATGGCGCAGGATCAGGGATTTGAACCCTGGCGCCCTGTTACAGACCTACAAGCTTTCCAAGCCTGCCCCTTCAACCGCTTGGGTAAT
>CADBUH010000050.1 GCA_902797775.1 uncultured Erysipelotrichaceae bacterium
ACAGATATTAAATGTTTATGGGGAACAGCTAATATGTTTAGTAACCCAAGATTCATGAATGGCGCTGGTTCAACTAATAGCGTTGATGTATACGCGTTTGCGGCTGCACAAATCAAAAAAGCATTAGACTTAACTGTTAAGCTAGGCGGTAAAGGATATGTCTTCTGGGGTGGTAGAGAAGGTTATGAAACTCTTCTAAATACAGATGTTAAATTCGAACAAGAAAACATCGCTAAGTTAATGCATATGGCTGTTGACTATGGTAGAAGCATTGGTTTTACAGGTGACTTCTATATTGAACCTAAACCAAAAGAACCAATGAAACACCAATATGACTTCGACGCTGCTACAGCGATTGGTTTCTTAAGACAATATGGTTTAGATAAAGATTTCAAAATGAATATTGAAGCTAATCATGCAACTCTTGCAGGACACACATTCCAACATGACTTAAGAGTTAGCGCAATCAACGGTATGCTTGGTTCAATCGATGCTAACCAAGGTGATACATTACTTGGTTGGGATACTGATGAATTTCCATTCGATGTATATGAAGCTACTAAGTGTATGTATGAAGTATTAAAGAATGGTGGTTTAACTGGTGGCTTTAACTTTGACAGTAAGAATAGAAGACCTTCTTATACATATGAAGATATGTTCTATGCATTCATCTTAGGCATGGATACATTCGCGTTAGGTTTAATTAAAGCTGCGGAGTTAATCGAGGATGGAAGAATTGATAAGTTCATTGAAGAAAAATATTCTTCTTGGAATAATGAACTAGGTCAAAAGATTAGAAATAACGAAGCAACATTAGAAGAACTATTTAAATACGCAGAAGATATGGGTGCTCCTGAACTTCCGGGTAGCGGTAGACAAGAATATTTAGAAGCAGTAATGAATAATGTTCTATTTAAATAATGAATAACAAATTTGTTTAAGGATTAAAAATAGAAGATTGGACTATTTAGTATAGCTTACATTGAATTAGTTTAATGATAAGAACTCCTAGAAATAGGAGTTTTATTATAGAAAAGTATTATTCGTTGTTGCTAGATGAATGATGCTTACGATAAGTCGCGGGGGAGTATCCGGTTACTTCATGGAATACTTGAATAAAGTAATTGGGTGTATTAAAGGATAGTTTATCTGCGATTTCGTGGATTGGAAAAGAGGTTGTTTGCAAAAGGGTTTTTGCACGTTCAATTTTTGCGTTACGAATATAGGAAGAAATAGAAAGACCTGTTTCTTTTTTGAATTTTTCAGTTAAGTAGTATTCTGTATATCCAACTAAAGATGCTAAGTCTGATGCACGAATCTTACGGTCAAGACTTAGATTAATATAGTCACAACATTTCTGAATGGCGTGAGAATAATTTGGTTTGTTATGGAGATAGTGAACACGGTATACAAAATCGTGATACATTGCGTGTGCCAACGCGCTCAGTTCTCCAGAATCACGGCAATCTTCTACGGATTGAATATAGGAATCACCTAAGTTATAGGCTTCTTCTGGTGAAAGTCCACCTTCCATCGCGGCTCTACTAACTAGGGTTGTAAAGACAACGATACTAATCTTCATTTTGCGAAGCGGATCCGATCCTTTTATGGGTACACCAGAGCTCAAATTCATACTACTCTGTAATCCAGCCATATATCCAATATCTCCACGCCTTACCGTATCGAGCATTGCTTTTTCCGCAACATATACTTTATAACGGTCTCGATCTTCTTTGGCAACTATTTCATTATGTAATGTTGCACTTTTCTGGTTTTGAAATGAATCTAAATCTAATTGTTGACCAGTTAATGTATTATGAATCAATAGAATATATCGTGTAAAGATTGCGTAAGAGATAACAGGAATTTGTGTCAAGATTTGACATAGTGAATCAACCCATTTTGAATCAACTGGTTTTTTGATAAACGGAATTAGACTATTACGTATTTGTTGTTTATCAACCGGTGTATAAAAAACAGGCCCAATAAAGAAAATGAGATTTCTATTTCGTTCCGATTCATAACTTAAAGCCCACTGCATACCGATGGGAGAACCAACGATGATAGGGGATGTTAAGGAATCATCATTTGCGTAAGCCTTTAGTTTTTCCAAACCACCGAACATATAAAATGTTTGATCGAGTAGAGGCATTGTTTCTTCTGGACAAGAAGTATCGATAAAACCGCCGTCTTTGTCATAACACCATATATATAGTTTTTCACTTTGTGGGATTAAACTTTGAAAGAAGACAAGGTTTTGTTCACCACGCGTCATTTTTTGTGACATTTTTTGTACCTCACATCATGAAAATATCAATAATTCACTTATATTATAGCGATATTAGATATAAAAAAACACGAATAATTGTAATTTTATACTTATTTTACGGATTGTAAGCGAAAACGCTTACAACTATAATTCGAGTATAAGATGTTCCATAAAGATAATCATGATACAGGAGGAAATAGAGAATGAGTGAAAATGTTATGAAACAAAACTCTTCAAACGATGTTGTATATCGTCGTGCGAAATTATGGCAAATTATTTTAATTGCGTTTAATGCCTTTAATGGAATGGCTGTTTATTTCTTAATTGGTTTAGCAAGCTATTCTGCAAGTATTGGATATGGGATTGCGACACTCATAGTAGGTGGATTACTAACATTCACAAGAATCTTTGATGCGATTACAGATCCAATCCTTGCGTTTTTATATGACCGTGTGATGACTCCATTTGGTAAAGTTCGTCCTTTAATGTTAGGAGGATGGCTAATCCAATGTTTAGGTCTATTATGCATGTTTAATTTCTTTTCGAGCAAAGGACATGGCATTCCAACATTTCTTGCTTTCTACATGTTATATGTTGTTGGATATACCATCATTAATATGACTGCACAAACATTACCAGCACTGATTACTAATGATCCAAAACAACGTCCTACAGTTGGTGTATGGCAAACGGTTTTAAACTACATTACACCAATGGTATTAAATATTGTTGTGTATACGAAGTTAATGCCAGCATATGGTGGAAGCTTTAATCAAGAATTCTTAAATGTAGTAACGTGGGTGTGTGTAGCTCTTTCATTTGTTGGTGTTGTCTTAGTATGCATTGGCGTTTCGGAATATGATAAACCTGAAAACTTTGAAGGAATCGGTAAAAAAGAACATTTAAAACTTAAAGATATGGTTGATGTATTAAAAAATAATAAACCATTACAAAGTTATATTATTGCAGCTTCTTCTGATAAGATTGCTCAGCAAGCTTCTTCGGCTTCGATTGTTGGTACGATGTTGAATGGAATACTAATTGGAAACATGGGACTTGCGACAACATTAAGTGTCATTGGTATGTTGCCATCGATTCTATTTGCGATTCTTGGTGCTCGTTATGCTGGTAAACACGGAAATAAAGAAGCGATTGTAACATGGACGCGGAATGCGTTACTTGCGAATATCGTAATGATTGCGTTCTTCATCATTGTCAATCTTACAACAGGAACACAAAGTATCTCAAAGATGGGTATTACAATGATTCTGTTTGTTATATTAACATTTGTTGTAAATGGATTTGCAATGTGTGTAACAACGGCGAATACTGGTTTCATGGCAGATATCATTGACTATGAATTAGATCGTTCTGGCAAATACATTCCTGCAGTTGTAACAGGAACCTATAGTTTAATTGATAAGATTGTCTCATCCTTCTCAGCAGCTATTGCGACAGGATGTGTTGCCCTCATTGGCTATACAACAACCATGCCACAACCAGAGGATCCAGCGACTTCGGGTGTCTTTATAATGACAATGTTCTTGCGTTATGGATTAACCATTTTAGGTTTCATTTGTACACTACTTGCAATGAGAAACTGTAAGTTAGGTAAAAAAGAAATGGAAGACGTTCAAAGAGATATCAAAGAGAAAAAAGAAGCTGCTCAACATGAATTCATTGAAAAAGAGCTTCACAAGGGAGATCCAAAGAATGCGTAAAACGACCACATTGAAAAATGGATGGTGGTTTATCAAAGGGGATGTGTCTTGCGAAGAAGCAGTGTTACAAGCTGTAAATGGTGAAGAAGTCACATTGCCACATACATGGAATGCGATAGATGGTCAAGATGGTGGGAATGATTATTATCGTGGCACTGGTTGGTATATAAGAGAGCTTTCTAAAGAAGAAATAGATGGAGATTGCATCTTTCTTGAAATAAATGGTGCCGCAATGACAGCGGATGTTTACCTAAATGGAACAAAATGTATTTCACATGCAGGAGGATATTCAACATTTCGTTGTGATTTAACTGAAAGATTAAAAGAAAAAAACATTTTGGCAATCGCTGTTAACAACGAAGATAATCAAACAGTATATCCACAAAAAGCGGACTTTACTTTTTATGGAGGTTTATATCGCAAAGTGAATTTGATTTCTGTTCCGACAGAACATTTTGAATTGTTGAAGGATGGAACGCCAGGAATAAAAGTCACATCGATTGTGGATCTCAACAAAAGGTGTGCGCATGTTACAGTAGAAACATGGCACAACGCAGACAGTGTTGAAATCACAGTCAATGGAGAAACAAAGAGTGTGGAAAAAGTTGCAGAGTTTTTAATCGAAGATGTGCAACTTTGGGATGGAATTGAACATCCATATCTCTATAATGCGACTGCAAGATTATCAAGTGGTGATGAAGTATCGGCAAGATTTGGATGCCGTGTCTTTGATTATGATGCTGAGAAAGGTTTTCTATTAAATGGAAGAAGTTATCCTCTTCGTGGTGTCAGTCGACATCAAGACTTAAAGGGAAAAGGAAACGCAGTAAATATCGAAGATCATAAGGCGGATATGGAAATCATTAAAGAGATAGGTGCAAACACTTTGCGACTAGCACATTACCAACATGCCCAAGAGTTTTATGATTTGTGCGATGAGAATGGGATTGTTGTATGGGCAGAAATCCCATATATCACCATGCATATGAAAGATGGAAGGGAGAATACTCTTCAACAAATGAAGGAATTAATTACACAATGTTATAACCATCCATCGATTGCAGTATGGGGTTTATCCAATGAGATTACTGCCGCAAGTACAGTAGATGATGATTTATTAGAGAATCATAAACTACTTAATGCTTTATGTCATGAGATGGATCCAACACGTTTAACAACGATGGCGAATGTGTTTATGTTGGATATCGATAGTCCAATTCTTGCGATTCC
>CADBUH010000051.1 GCA_902797775.1 uncultured Erysipelotrichaceae bacterium
TACTTCACTAAAGGAAGAGAAGAAAGAAAACTTAGGTGCATATTTCCAAGTGGTATTTCCATTTACAGATTTATGCACAAGTTTAATTGGTAAAGAATCATTAATTTCTAAGTTATCATCTTTTCTTTCTGTAAATTGTGTCGCTGGAACATTAAGGACTAATTCATCTTTCTCTTGTACAAAATCACAAACCTGAATTTCTTCGATTTGTCTAGGAGTTAAACCTAGGTCCATTAAGAAGGTTAATACAAGAACTTCTTCATATTCTAATTTGGAAAGAGAATTACGAATCATTGAAATGACACTTGGATCTAGAAACATGTCTTTTGTATATGCAGTACGGCTTCTTTTTTCATTCTTCACAAGACGCGCAAAAGGGTTCACATAGTTTGGGAAAACATCTTGGTGTTTTTCCATACGTGCACCTAAAGAACGCAATGTAGCTTTATATCTATGAACGGTATTCTTAGATAGTAAACCATTTGCTTCTTTTTCATCTAAATAATCATAGTATTCTTTTGCTTGCTCTTTTGTGAGAGAAGTAATTTGGTATTCGCCGTTTTTGTAGTTTTGTAATAAATTTAAAACTTTACGATAATCATTTGCAGTCGATGAATTACTGCCTAAATCATCTATAATTGTTTGCCATTGTTGTTGAGTAAAACCTATTGGAATTCGCTTACTCATACTTATACCTCTCTTTATATTTATATATATAATAATATTTAAAGAGTACTTTTTCCATAAATAAACACTTTTTTCCTTTATACAATAGGGTATTTATGAAAAAAGAAAAATCACATAATTTAACACAAATTAAACATTTTTTTGCGATATCTCTTTTATATTATAAAGATGCAGAAGAAGAAGACATCTGCACTGATAAACTGCGTCCCCTTTAGCAGATATAATCAGTTATTCTATCCCCTAATATAAAATTGAGAGAGACCCAGAAGGGTCTTTTCTCTTTTTATACACTAGAAAAAAGAAGGATATTATTTTATAATCTCGAAGGTATGAAAACGAAATATATATTTTTAGACATTGATGGTACACTCTTTAGTTCTGAAATTAGTGGTACCCCAAAAAGTGCGATTGAAGCGATTCATGAAGCACGTAAGAATGGACATAAAGTTTTCCTTTGTACAGGAAGAACGAGATGTCAGTGTTCCGATTATTTTCAATATGAAATTGATGGTTTTATCTTTGGGGCAGGTTCTTGTATTTATGTAGGAGAAGAATGTATCTTTGATCAACCTGTACCTACCTTAGATATAAAAACACTTGTTGAAGATGCAGAGGCTTTAAACCTTGCCTATGTACAAGAAGGGAAAGATCATTGCTATTGTAATCAATTAGGTTATGATTGGTCCTTATCCTATTTTAATAAGAATAATAAACCTTATGATATTAAGAAGGCAAAATTAGATTCTTTACATTTCCTGCATGATGAAAAAGGATATCTAAAAGAACCAATTTATAAGTTATTCTTCTTTGCGAAAGATGTAGATGTATTTAAAAAATATGAAGAAGGATTAAAAGATCCATATAAGATTGCGGTTACACATGCAGAGCTTGGTGGACTATTTGGTGCAGAAGTAACCAATCGTGGTCTTACAAAATCTGGTGGAATTATTCAAATCTTAGATTACTATGGCGCAACCCAAGAAGACACAATAGGGATTGGTGATAGTATGAATGATATGGATATGGTAGAGTTTTGTGGTCTTGGAGTTGCGATGGGGAATGCATTACCTGAATTAAAAGAGGTTGCAGACTATATCACAACGGATATTCTAGAAGATGGAATCTATAATGCATTTAAATATAGTGGGGTAATATAAAAACATTTCGCTTTAATTAGCGAAATGTTTTTTTGTTTACTTCTTTTTACTTTCTAGATAGGATTGCCACCATTCATCGGTTAGTTCAGGAATGGTTACACCTTTACTTTTACCATAGAGTTCT
This sequence comes from uncultured Erysipelotrichaceae bacterium, assembly GCA_902797775.1. GTDB lineage: Bacteria > Bacillota_I > Bacilli_A > Erysipelotrichales > Erysipelotrichaceae > Bulleidia. Next base: position 1,969 of record CADBUH010000051.1, read on the forward strand.
GTCATAAATGCAACTTGTGCAGTTTCTTCTACAAGTTCTGCATTATGTTCTGCATCAAGTGGATCTTTTCCAACTGCGACGAGTCCATGTCTAGGTAGTATAAATGCTTTGACATCTGGTGTTTCTTCATAAAGTTCTTTAATTAAATGAACTTCATCTTTTGTAACACCAGGTTTTGGAACATCTAATACTCTAGTAAAACCACCAAGTTTAAATAAACTATGATAGTTATAAGCTGGTAAACGATCATGGAAATAAGCGATTGTGTTGGTATATGGTGCATGTCCATGGATGATTGCTTGCGCACTAGGATTATATTTATAGATGGTTCCATGAAGTAATGCTTCACCTGAAGGTTTCGCATTTCCTTCTACAATATTTCCATCAAAATCAGTAATAATCCAACTATTCTCATCACAATCAATGAAAGAACCTCCACTAGGTTTAATAATCATGAGGTCTTCTCCTGGAACACGTGCACTAACATTTCCACCATTTCCAGATTGGATACCTCTTGTGTATGCACGATGTGCAGCAAGAGCTAATTCTCTTTTTACATTTAATAAAGTTTTCATTTTATTTATCCTCTAGTAACAATAACATTTCTCTAGCAGCGACTTCACTATACAGTGGATCATTCACATTTGCGTCAATTTCTACCACTTTAATATGTGGCGCTAGATGGTTTCTTAAATAATCAATTAAAGCTTGATCGACTTCTGGGTCATATAATGATTGGCCAGGTTGAACTTCTGTACGGAATCCTTTTAAAGGAATTAAAACGGTAATATGGTCTTTAAACGCATTGACACGTTCACATAATAACTTTCCTGATTTAAGGATTTCTTCCTTAGTAACTTTTGCGTGGAACGTTGTTCGATTATGCATAAAGACTTTTCTTCCTTTTAAAGCTTCTTCACTCGCAAGGACATCGCGAGCAGTATCGACCTTAACACTTACCATATGGATATCATCCATACCTGTTAAACCAATTAGGGTAGGGATGTTTTTGTTAGCGGCTGCGAATAAGATAGGTCTACGATTTGGTGGATAATCTCCCATCGCTTCTAACTTAATATCATGTGTACAAAGATACATAGCTCCATAAACTGCATCTTGTTCGATGAGTTGTTCAAGGTAAGGACCTCCTTGCATGGTTCCATGAAACATACAAGTTTCATAGCCTTTCTCTTGAAGTATCTTAGCAGCACCTAATGCACCTTTGGCACTAATACCTAAGTTTGTAATCCCAATCATTTTTTCTTTTTTAAAATCAATTGGTTTCGCACCTATCTGTAGCATTCCAATAACAGCACCAACTGCGTTTTCAAGATAACGCTTCATGATGAAGTTCATTCCACCAATATCTAAGAAGGTTGGAAGCATAACAGTATCGCTTAAATTATCATTCTCACTCATGCAGTAAATTCCTGCATTTTCACTACTTACAGATACTTTAGGAATCCCTAATGGCAATTTCTCTAACGCACTTCTTGCCATATATGTATTCTGTAATCCCCCAGCTGTGACTACACCATCAAACTTACCTTCTTCATATAGTTTTGGAAGTAGGGTTTGTAAACCTTTTTTCATGGTTTCAATGGTATCAGTTTTTGACATCTTTTCGACATCTTCCCACTTTACACCTATACTACCTACAACTTCTTCCTTTGTAACATCAATTGGAAAGTAATCTCTTTCTGCATTTCTTCCAGAAGTATCAATGATAAAACTATGAAAACCATTGTCTTGAATCAGTTTCGCCATATAACCAATTTCATCATGTTTTGTATCAACACTTCCGATTACCGCAATTGTTTTCATAATTAAGCCTCTTCTTTATTCTTGTTTTAAGCCAATGACAGGACGATCTTTTAAACTTTCAAGTAAAGATCCTTCATGACATAAGAGAATACGATTGATGTCACCACCACAACGTTCTCTTAGTGTACGCGCACTCTTCCAATAACCTACGATGTCGCAGAATCTTCCTGGAGGAGTAATATCATACATTAATGTTTCTTCTGGGAATGGTGTGAAGGTATATAAACCAAAACAAGCATCTCCCGCAATAATATATTTTCCATCTTCTGTATCTACTTCAAATGCAACATGTCCTGGAGAATGACCTGGTGTATCAAACGCTACGATACCAGGAAGGATTTCGGTTTCTTCTAAGAATGTTTCCATCTTTACTTTCTTGAAGTCTGCTTCAATTCCTAATTGACTAGCTTCATAAGATTTGTAGTAAAGAGGGATTGGATCTAACGCAAATTCATATTCGGTTTGATTTGCGAAGAAGCGTGCATTTGTGAACTTATGACAATTGGAAGAATGGTCCCAATGTAAGTGGGTAAATAATACATAATCAATTTCTTCTGGTTGAATACCTAAGTTAATAAGTGCTTCATCAATTGCTTCACCTGGAAGTTGAGAACCTCCCTTATGATGATATTTATTTGCACGTTCAGTTTCACACATACCTGTATCAATTAAGATTTTCTTTCCATCTCCTTCTAATAGGAAGGCAAGCACACCACCTGGTGCACCAATTTCTACAGGATATTTTTCTAAGTACTTATAAAGAGAAAAATGGAATGTATAGAAAGCTCCTGGTTCTAAATTTCCATCTTTCATAGGTGGTTCTGATTTACGAACTTCACCTGGAACAGGTCTTTTTCCTGTAAAACCTGTATTAATAGGTCTTATTGTGTATTTTGCCATATAATGTCTCCTTTACTTAGTTATTTAGTATCATTTTTTCAATTAATTTACAATAATTTTTCAAATAATAGAAATTTTTAATGATTATATGAAAAATATTTGCGTATAATGTCTATTTTTTATATAATCACACTATGAAGCATTCAAAAAAAGAAATTAAAGAAAGAGAAGAGAAAGTAATTGCGTATTTAAGGAGTCATCCAAATGCGGATATTGATGAAATCGCTAATGTTTTTTCGATTTCTTCTTCTACCATTCGCCGTGATATTAATCGTTTAAAAGAAGAGGGGAAGATTAAAGATCGCTGGGCAGGACTTGTCGCAAAACATACCGATTCCTTATTGGATTTATCCGAGATTGAAGAATATTCAATGAATAATCCGCAAGAAAGAGACGCCATCGCAAAACGTGTAGTTTCCCTTTTAGAACCAAATGATATTGTATTTGTGAATACGAGTGCGACCGCATTACGTATGTATTCTTATTTACCAGATATTCCTTTAACCGTTATCACAAATAATGCGATGGCGGTCACAAGAAAACTTGGACCAAATATTCAATTGATTTTAACGGGTGGAGAAGTACGTACAAACCAACAGAATAGTGGAAAGGTCGCAATGATTGGAGGATACGCCATTGAGACTTTAAATCGTGTGAATGCGAATAAGTGTATCTTAGGTGTTAGTGGAATTAGTTCAGAAAATGGAATTAGTACAGCTTCGGTGCAAGATATTCCAATTAACCAAGCAATCCTAGAACACACCCATGGGAAAGTGATTGTGGTTGCGGATCATACAAAGATAGGGGTATCTCAAACCTTTGTCTACGCACCTCTTTCAAGAATAGATATTCTTGTGACCGATTCAAAAAGTGATCCAGAAGAATTAGAAAGAATTCGAAAGAGTGGAGTAGAAGTGATTGTGGTGGATAAAGAAGATGAGTTTAGAGAGCGATTTATTTAAAAGATTAAGACCGAATTATACAAAGTTAATAAACTATGGGTTTAAAAATAAGAAATCGATTTATGAATATCATTCCTCTTTAATGAATGGTAGTTTTGATGCGTGTATTACCGTTGATAAAAATGGAGAAGTAGAAGGAAAAGTCATTGATATAGAACTCGATGAAGAATATGTGCTTGTGCATACGAAGACAAGAAATGAATACGCTGCACAAGTAAGAGGAGAATATTTAGAACTCTTAGAAGATATCGCTAAGAAATGTTTTTATCCGGTCTTATGTTCAAGTAATCAAGCAAATACACTGATTCAATATGTTCAAAAGACCTATGGGGATGAACCAGATAATCCTTTTAAAAAGATTGATGCATGTGTTATTCGAAACCATGAATCAAAGAAATGGTATGGATTAATTATGGAGATACCAAGAGGAACACTTGACCATAATGAAGATGAAACAAAAGTAGAAATATTAAACATTAAAGTTAAGGAAGAGAATGTTTCAAAGTATTTAGAAAAAGAAGATGTATATCCTGCTTATCATATGAAGAAGAAAAATTGGATTTCCATTATCTTAGATGGAAAGATCAAAGATTCGGATATAAAGAAATGGATTGACGAAAGTTATCAATATACAATCTTAAGAAAAACAAACTTAGCAGAACATGATTGGCTCATACCTGCAAATCCAAAATATTATGATGTGCTTGGAGAATTTAAAAAACACAAAGAGCTTACTTGGAAACCTCGTAAAAAAGTAAAAGAAAAAGATATCATCTATATATATTACGCAGCACCTTATTCTTGTATCGTTATGAAATGTATTGTAAAGAAAGTAGATGAAGAAGGTTATGCAACATTAAGAGCGATTGAATATTATAAAAAGGATCAATATCCTTTAAAGGAATTAAAAGAGAATGGATGTAATACCGTACGATTTATGACACGGTTACCACTCTCTTTGAAAAAGTATATAGAGTCAAAATAAATGCCACCTAATGAAGGTGGCATATCTTTTATTATTGTTTTTTAATTTGACTTGGATATTTCCATGTCTTGAAATCTTCATCTGTAAAGCATGATGTATCTTGCCCGTTATTGAGTGTCAAAATGTAGTAATAAATATGAGCGAGTTCTTCAATATAATCTGCATTTTCAAATGCTTCATCTACATTTTTACCAACAGCGATTGTACCATGACGTTCCATAAGAACTAAATCAGATTTCGCAACGGTATTTGCGACATTTTGTGCAAGTTCAATCGTACCTGGTAAAGCATATGGTGCAACTGGAATTGTTGCGTTATCTAAATTGAAGACACTTAATTCAAAGATGAACGCAGGGATTGGTTTATTTAGACAAGCAAACGCACTCGCCATTGTGGAATGTGTATGAACAATCGCACTAATATCAGGACGTGTCTTATAGCACTCTACATGCATAAGAGATTCACTGGAAGGTTTTCCTCCTTCAATTACATTTAAGTTTTCATCTAATACGCAAACTTGATCTGGTGTTAAGACTTCACGATCAACACCAGAAGGGGTAATGAGGATATAACCTGTTTCTTTGTCTTTGATAGATACATTACCGGCTTTGTGTTTACATAAACCTGCTCTTTGTGCTTGTTTCGCAACACGAACTACATCTTCTTTTAAATTTTCTAACATATGATGTTTCTCCTTATTTACATATACTGTTTTATCAAAATGTTTTTGTTTTCTCAATCTAATTTTTAAGATTTATTTAAAAATGCATTTTGTTCTAAGACTTTTGTGGCTGTATCCACATCTGTTATGACAACATTTACGATTTTTCCACGTAAGGCACCTAACATAGGAAGTACTTTATCATCTCTACATGCAACACCAATCGTCATTGGATTATTCTTAATGACTTCAAATGGCATCGCAACACACTTATTATTCCACTCTGCATTAATATAGTTTCCATTAATATCATAGTAAAGTGCACAAATACATCCAACCGCACCTTTCATCTCAAGTTCTCGAGCATGGGCGTCAGTTTGGTATTCACGGATAATTTCAGCAGTATGGAAACGTTGTACATCAAAACCACCTATTCCACTTAAGATAATGTCACACTTCTTCATCATCTCAAATGCGGTTACAATCGTTTTATCTTGAAGAATTTGACTACGTGCAAATTCATTATCAATATAGATAGGAGCATTCAAGAAATAGCAATGTCCTCTCGAGAAGATTTCTGAGAAACGCATAACTAAGTCTCTTGATTCGATTGCTTGATGGGCATTTGAGCCAGAACCAATAATCTGTACAACTTTTAAATCACAATTATGAAGTTTATTAATCTTTCTTGTAACTTTATTAACGGCACTTCCATTTGAAACACCTAATGTAATATCACCTTTTAATAAATTAGAAACATAAAGAGATGCGAAATCCGTTACCATTTCTAAATTTCGTTCATCTTTATTATCCCCACTAAAACTATTAATGACGACCGCATCTTTTAAACCAAAGGTTTTCTTTAAAGCATCTTCTACAGTAGGAATACGGTCTAAGACTTGACGAATCTTAATATCCACGATTCCTAGTTCTCTTGCTTGGGTTAATAGACGAGAGACTTTGGAACGAGAAAAGTAGAGCTTTTTCGCTATATCTGATTGCAACATATCTTGGTTATAATACATGTCTGCGACTTGCGATAAGAAAGCTAATTCTTGTAGAGATTTATCATCTTGTTCCAATTGTTGGAAATTAAGATCTTTTGTTTTTGTTCTTCTTGTCAATGGTTTAATACCTCATATACTTTCTCAGTTTTTTCAATATAAGATTGATACGCTTTGTGGTTTTCCATATTTGGTTCAAAGGTGAATGGCACAGAATCTTTACGTACTGCATTAAGTGCTTCTTGATAATTTTTATATAAACCTAGTTCTACACTTGCACTTGCGAAGGCGCCGATTGCAGTCGCTTGTGCATCTTCATAACGTAAGAGTTTCTTTCCTAACATGTCACATAAGATTTGATCAAATAAATCACTCTTTGTAAGACCGCCACCAATAAACACATGGTCTGCTAGATGACAGGATTCAGGTAATGCATTTACACTCTTAACGATTTCAGCCGCAATCCCTTCATACATGGAGCGTGCTAAGTCAGCTCTTGTTGTACCTAATGAAATATGAGAGAAACTTGCACGTGCATCTAAGTTCCAATCTCTTGTTCCACATCCTTGGAATAATGGAACACAGATTACACCATTAGAACCTAATGGAGAAGTACTTGCGATTTCATTAAATTTCCTAAAGTTAGGAGAACCTTCATTCCATAGATCTGGGAATAATTCTTTGATTAACCAGTTCAAGGAAGCAGCGGAAGATAAGACATTGGATTCAACGGTCCATTTATTTCTTACACTTGCGACATTACAAATCATGGAAGGGTTTTCCATATAGGGTTGATCAATTAAAGAGATGATAAAGGAACCTGTTCCACAATTGATGACGAAAGAAGAAGTATCTAATTCTCCTAAACCAAGTGCAGAACATTGTTGGTCACCACCTGCAGAGATCACTGGTACACCTGCAGGAATGCCTGTTTCTTTTTCAAATGCTTCATGGGTATGACCGACGATTGTTCCTTGATCTACAAGAGGACATAATTTATCGATATCAACATTAAATAAATCACACATACCTTTATCCCACTCTAATGTATGGATATTCATTAAAGAGGTTCTAGAACCATAGGTACGATCGGTTGAGAATACACCTGTCATATGATGAATTAAATAATCTGGTACAATCATCGCTTTATAAGCTTTCTTATAAAGTTCTGGTTCATTCTCTTTGAACCATGTGATTTTACTAGCAGTAAAGACAGCGTTAACTTTTGCACCGGTTGTTTGGTATAAGGTTTCATTATGTGGGGCAATACGTTCGCAGATTTCTTTATTACGTGTATCTTGCCACATGATAAAGTTTGCGAGTGCTTTTCCATTTTCATCCACAATCGTAGGTGCAGAACGGAAAGCGGTTAGAGAGATTGCATCTACGCTTCCATATTGTTGTACATCCTTACAGATTTCAACTAATGCATTCGTAAATACATCTGGATCTTGTTCGATATATTCTCCTCGAAACACAAGAGGGGTAAGGCAACTTTTCATTCCTAGTTCGTTTCCTTCTTCACTATAAAGAATTCCACGCATACTGGTTGTGCCAATATCTAATGATAAGATGTTCATATGATAAATCTCCTTAAGTAATCTTACTTGCACTGTAACATGTGCATTTTTATTCGTCAATATGCACATATGTGCATAAAATACATGTGAAAACAGGCGTATTCTTCACTAAAAAGGGTGTTTTGGTGCAAAAACGTGAAATTATGTGCAAATTTTATTTTTTATGTTGACAGCGCTTACATGTACCATTAAGATACGTGATAGAGATGTAAGCGCATTCAAGAAATGCGCACTCGATGGAGGAAAGGATTAAGACAATGAAAAAACTATCTAACATCTTACTTGCCACATTAATGGCTGCTTCTTTAGTAGCTTGTGGCGGTGCTGCTAACGCTGCTAATGATGCAAACGCTAGCCAACAACAAGCTGCTACAACAGAGCAAACAACAACAACTACTGAAGCAGCTCCTGCGCAAACCACAAGTGGTGGTGGAATTGGTGTTAAGACACCTAAGAAAGATCCATATTCAGATCCATTAAAGATCGCTTGGATTCCTTCTAATGCTACAGAAGCAAACGGAACAGCTTGGGGTAAAGGTATTCAACAAGAATTAGCTTACTGGCCAAATGTTCAATTCGACATCTATGATGGTGAATCTGATGCTGATAAGCAAAACACAGTATTATCTGACTTAATTGCACAAGGTTATGATGGCATTATTATTCAAGCTATCAACTCTGCAGTATTAGCTCCTACAGTTACAGAAGCTGAAAAAGCTGGTATTCCTGTAGTATGTATCAACCTAGACGTAGACGTTCCACATGCTGGACTCGTTGCTATGACTGACGTTGAAGCAGGTTATGCAATTGGTGAAAGAATTGCTGAAGCTCTAAACGGTGAAGGTAACGTTGTAGTTATCACAGCTAAACCAGGTGCTTCCCGTGGTGAAAGATTACAAGAAGGTTTCGAAAAATCTTTAGCTGAACATCCAGGTATCAAGATGCTTGATGCTCAAACAGCTGAATGGAACATGGAAAAAGCACAAGTTGTTATGAACGACTATCTAACACAATATGGCGATGAAATTGATGCAGTATTCGCACACAATGACCAAATGGCTGAAGGTGCTGGTATGGCAGTTCAAAACGCTGGTAAAGAACTCATTATCTGGGGTGCTAACGGTGAAACAAAAGCTCTTGAATATATCGAACAAGGCATTATCACTGGTACAGTTTATACAAACTGCTACAACCAAGGTGCTACAGCTGCACGTGTTCTTCTCATGAACATTGGTAGTACAGTAGACACAAGCACATTAACTAAGACTCCAGTTATCAAGATGCCTCCAATGACTGTTGATGCATCTAACGTAGATCAAATCACAGCAGATATGCGTTGGTAGTCCAAAGTTTAATTTGGTAAGAGTTAATCGACTGGGCAAATTAAAATGTCCAGTCGATTTCTTTAAAAAGGAGAATTGAGGAGAATTTATGAAACAAGAGACAGTTAGACGAATTATCTCATTCTCATTGCTAGTTATCTTGATTGTCGTATTATCAGTTACAACCGATAATTTCTTAACAGCTGATAATCTAATCAACCTCTTCAGAGAATGTTCTGTTGTAGGTATCCTAGCGGTGGGTGTAACATTTGTCATCATCAGTAGTGGTAATAACTTGTCTAGTGGTGCCATGTTAGGTACTGTTGCGATGGTTATCGCAAGACTATACCACTCTACAGCTTTATCCGTCACTGGTATTTTGTTATGTGCTTTATTAGTAGCGATTTGTTTAGGGGCTCTCAATGGCTTCTGTGTTGGAGTTCTACAAATTCCAGATTATATCGCTACACTTTCCGTACAAATGATTTGTCAAGGATTAACTTATGTCCTCGCAATTCGTACACCTGGTGGCCAAATCACAAATGAAATCATCAATAATGCAACGATTACTGGATTTGGTGGAAAGTTCTTAGGCACTCCAATTTATCGTGTTACAGTGGCATTCTTTGGATTAGCTTTACTAGGTCAAATATTCCTAAGACATACAAAGATTGGAACACATATCTATGCGATGGGTTCTAACCGTAAGTCTGCTGAATATTCTGGTATTAGCTTTGTAAGAGTTAAGATGCTAGTATTTATCCTTTCTGCAGTATGTTCATTTATTGCAGCTCTCTACTTAACAGGTAGAAATGCTACAACTGACGTTGCTAGTGGAACAACACTATCCTTCCAAGCGATCTCTGGCGCCGTTATTGGTGGTGCCTCCTTCGCAGGTGGACGTGGTGATATGATTGGAACCGTTATCGGTGTTCTATTCTTACAAATCTTAAAGAATGGATTATTAAAATATGGTTTACCACCGAACTGGCAATTATTACTTTCTGGTTTGGTTATCGTAGGTATGATCGTATTCGATGCGGCATATAACGAATATATGGAAAAGAGAACGACAAAAGCTGCGGCGATTGCTCGTGAAAAGAAAGGGGCGAAATCATAATGAGTGAAGTTCAAAGAGGTGAAGTCCTTTTCGAGATGAAGAATATTGAAAAAATATTCTCACATGTACATGCATTAGATCATGTAAACTTTGATGTACGTAAAGGTGAAGTACATGCATTATTAGGTGAAAATGGTGCAGGTAAATCTACTTTAATTAAAATCCTTACTGGAGTTTATCCTAAAGATGGTGGACAAATCTTCATGGAAGGAAAAGAAGTTGAAATTAATGACCGTGATGATGCATTAGCATTAGGTATTGCGGTTATCTTCCAAGAGTTATCTTTAATTCCATCCTTAACGGTTTATCAAAACATTATGTTAGGAAAAGAAGAAGGTAAATTTGGATTTGTAAATGCTAGAAAAGAAAAGAAGGATATCCAAGATCTTATTGATCGTTATGGATTCCCAGTAACAGCAGATGCAACTGTTGAAACATTAAGTGTTGCACAAAAACAAATGGTAGAAATTCTAAAAGCTCTTTCTACCAATGCACGTATCATGATTATGGATGAACCTACCGCATCCTTATCACAACGTGAAAGTGAAATTCTTTATAAAATTATTAATCAATTACGTGACCAAGGTGTATCCATCATCTACATCTCTCACCGTCTAGAAGAAGTATTTAACTTATCTGACCGTATTACCGTATTACGTGATGGTAAGAACGCTGGTGAAGTAGAAAAAGAAGATATCGTACCAAGTGAAATCGTAAAGATGATGATTGGTAAAGAATTAAGTGAATCAACTGCTTCTAGATCTCTACATGAAAGTGATACAGAAGTTGAATTAGAAGTTAAGAACTTATCTCGTTTAGGTTACTACGAAGATGTAAGCTTCAAAGTTCATAAGGGAGAAGTTCTAGTATTAACAGGACTAGTTGGTGCTGGACGTACAGAAGTATTACGTTCTATCTATGGTGCTGATCCATATGATAGTGGTGAAATTATTTTCGAAGGGAAAGTAATTAAACCTAGAATTAGTGATGCAGTTGCCAAAGGCTTCGGCTTAATTCCTGAAGACCGTCGTACACAAGGATTCTCACCATTATTAACGGTTACACGTAATGTTGCGACAACAAACTATGATAAGCTCGCACATGGTGGTTTCGTTAATAAAAAAGATGAAGATGAATTGGGTAAGAAGGCAGTTGAAATCGTTGACTTAAGACCTGCGAATCCTAACGTTGTAGTAGGAAACTTATCTGGTGGTAACCAACAAAAAGCAGTCTTAGGTAAATGGTTAACTCGTGATCTAAAAGTTATCTTAATTGATGAACCTACAGTAGGTATCGATATTGGTGCGAAAGATGAAATCTATGAATTCGTAGAAGACTTAGCGAAACAAGGTGTTGCGGTTATTCTCGTAAGTTCAGATATTGCTGAAGTATTACGTGTAGCACATCGTATTATCGTTATGCGTGAAGGTAAGATTATTAAAGAATTCAAAGATGGTGTTGCGACACAAGAAGATATCTTATTAGCTTCTTCTGGTTTCACAGGAGATGAAAAGGAGGTCGCTCATGAGTGAGAATAAGAAAAGTTTTGATATAAAGAAACTATTTGGGAATACACGTATTATCGTATTACTCGTAATGATGGCTTTCTTCACCATTATGCGACCAAGATTCTTTACATACGGAAACTTCGTTAATATCATGTATGCCGTTACATTAATCGCAATTATGATTTGTGGTGCGATGTTTGCGGTATTACTTGGTGGTATTGACCGTACCGTTTCTGGTAACGCTGCTTTATCTGGCGCTATCATGTGTGTATTGATTTCGCAAAAATTTAACTACTCGAATGGTGGAGCAATTATCGCTATCTTAATTGCGCTTGGTGGTGGATTACTCAGTGGTTTATTCCATGGATTAATCATGTCACGTTTCAAGATTCCAGCATTCCTATTAACACTATCTACAAACGAAGTATTATACGGAATTGTACAAATTATTACAGGAAACCAATTAATCAATAACTTAAACTGTGAATTAACAAACTACATTGGTAGTACACGTTGGTTAGGTATTCCAGTACCAGTATATGTATTATTACTATGCTTCATTATTGGATATATCATTTTGAACCATACCGTTTATGGTAGACAAATTTACAGTGTTGGTGGAAACCGTGAAGCAAGTGAACTTTCTGGTATTCCAACAAGAAGAGTTATCATCATTGCGTATATGATGTCTGGTTTAATGGGTGCTCTTTCTGGAATTATGTTATCTTGTCAAAACCAACAAGCTTCTGCATCACAAGCAAAGAACTATGAGAATAACGTATTAGCGGCGATCGTCGTTGGTGGTGTTTCTTCTAAAGGTGGTTCTGGTACATTACAAGGAGCTATGCTTGGTGCGCTCTTAATTGGTGTCATGGAGAATGGTTTACGTCTAATGGGTATTCCATCCATCTACCATGATCTTGCGAAAGGTATCATTATTATCTTCGTATTAGCACTAGATATGATGGCAATTGCAAGACGTTCTGGTCTAGCAAGAGGTATCTTCTCTGGTCGTAAAAAAGAAAAGAAAGAAGCAGTCGCTTCTGAATAATCATCGCTTCCTATACTGGTTTATGCCAGTATAGGAAACCAAATAGAAGGAGAAAGTATATGGCACAAATCGATGAAATTACAAGAGAAACATGGATTAACAAAACTTTCCCAGAATGGGGAACATGGCTTGTTGAAGAAATCGAAAACAAAAAAGTTCCTAAAGGGAATGTATCCATGTGGTGGCTAGGTTGTGTTGGTATTTGGATGAAAACTCCTAAAAATACAAACATTACAATTGACCTATGGACAGGTAATGGAAAACGTACACATGGAAATGGAAAGATGGCTGTTGGACACCAAATGGCAAATATGGCTGGTGTTCGTAAAATGCAACCAAACTTAAGAAACGTTCCATTTGTATTTGATCCATTTGCATTTAAACATGTAGATGCTGTCTTAGCTACACACTATCACCAAGATCATATGAGTCCTGAATGGGCTGCACATGTTGTTCAATCTAAGATGACAACAACAGACGCAAAAGGAAAGAAAATTCCTGTTCCATTTATTGGACCAAAGAAATCAGTTGAATATTGGTTAAAGTGGGGTGTTCCTGCAAAACAATGTATCACTGTAAAACCTGGCGATAAGATTAAAATTAAAGATATTGAAATCATTTGCTTAGATGCATTTGATCGTACATGCTTAGTTACAACAGATTCTACAGGACCAGATCGTGAAGAATTAAAGGGTAAGAACCTAGAAAAAGATATGGACGAAAAGGCTGTTAACTTCTTAATTAAGACACCTGGTGGAAATATCTATCATTCTGGTGATTCTCACTTCTCTATTTACTTCGCTAAACATGGTAAAGATTATGATATAGATGTTGCCTTTGGTGCATTTGGTGAAAACCCAATTGGTATCCAAGATAAGATGACAAGTGTTGATATCTTACGTATGGCAGAATCTTTACGTTGTAAAGTAGTTATTCCAATTCACCATGATGTTTGGACGAACTTCCAAGCAGATACAGAAGAAATTAGGTTACTATATGATTTCAAGAAACCAAGAAATCAATATAAGTTCACTCCATTCTTCTGGCAAGTAGGTGGACAATATACATATCCACAAGATAAGGATCTTATGTATTATCATCACCCACGTGGCTTCGAAGATCACTTTGACCATGAACCAAATATTCCATTCCGTTCCTTACTGTAAGAGGTGACTTATGGCGTTAATAGATGTTAAATTGTTTTCAACTTCATTATTAACGAATACGGATATTCGTGTTGTACTACCAACACCGAATGAACCTTTTGAAGATGAAGATACACCTTTCTATAAACCTGGAAAGAAATATCAAGTTCTTTATCTTCTACATGGGATGTTTGGGGATTGTAGTGTATGGACACGAAATACAGGGATTGAACGTTATGCACAAGAGTATGGACTTTGTGTTGTATCTGCATCGGTAACAAATAGTTGCTATGTAGATATGGTACATGGAGGAAGTACAGGTGGTAAGTTCATGACCTATATGTTGGAAGAGCTTCCAACATTCATTCAATCTACGTTCCCAGTTTCCAAGAAACGTGAAGATACCTTTATCGCAGGTATCTCCATGGGAGGCTATGGCACAATGCGTTTGGCACTTGAAAGACCGGATTTATTTGGGGCGGCAGCTAGCTTATCTGGGGGACTGGATATGGCTTCTAGACAAAAGTCACCAAAAATTGAAGGTGGGCCAAAAGCAACCATGGATTATTTCTCTCTCTTTGGAGAAGAATCAATTGAAGGAACTGACCATGACTTATTCGCACTCATAGAGAAAAAGAAAGATGCAGATCTTCCTAAACTCTATATGTGCTGTGGAACTGAAGATTTCCTATACCAAACAAATCTGAAATTCCGTGATTACGTTAAGAGTTTAGGGATTGATATCACTTATGATGAAAGTCCTGGAATTCATAACTGGGATTATTGGGACCCACAAATTCGCAAAGTTCTCAAATGGTTGCCACTTGCTGGAACGTTAGTAGATGAATAATTAATTCTAGTTAGGTCGCAGTATTAGGTATATTGCGACCTAATTTATTAAGGGAAGGAGACCTACTATGAAACCTTATTTGTTAGGGATCTATGAAAAAGCAATGCCTAACTTTCTCACTTGGAAAGAAAAGATGCAAGTTGCGAAAGAAGCAGGATATGACTATATCGAAATTAGCATTGATGAAACCGATGAAAAGTTAGCACGCTTAGATTGGACCAAACAAGAACGTGATGAATTTGTCCAACTCATGAAAGAGATGGATATGCCAGTACGTTCTATGTGCTTAAGTGGTCATCGTAAATATCCTTTTGGAAGTTTAGATGAAGAAACAAGAAGACGTAGTAATGAAATCATGGATAAAGCTTTAGAGTTCTCAGATGATCTAGGAATTCGTATTATCCAATTAGCTGGCTATGATGTTTACTATGATGAATCAAACGATGAAACCAAAAGGTTATTTGAAGAGAATTTAAGAAGAGCTGCGATTGGAGCAGCAAAATATGGTATTCAAATGGGATTTGAAACAATGGAAACAGAATTCATGAATACGGTAGAAAAAGCAATGAAATATGTAAATCTAGTGGATTCTCCATACTTACATGTATATCCAGATTTAGGAAATATTACAAACGCTGCGAAAACCTATGGTACAACTATTGAAGATGATTTAGAAACAGGTAGAGGTCGTATCATTGCGATGCATTTAAAAGAGACTGTACCTGGCGTATTCCGTGAAGTTCCTTATGGAACTGGACATGTGGATTTCAATGGTGGTATTCGTAAAGCCTATGAATTAGGTGTAAGACGTTTTGTGACAGAGTTCTGGTATACAGGAGAAGAGAATTGGCGTGAGATTATTAACGGTGTTAATAAGATGATGCGTGAAAAACTAGATGAAGAAATGAAGGCATTTCTAGAGTAGGAGACAAAAGGATGTTAAAGGCTGAGAAAAAAGTATTAGGTGAATTAACAAAATGTTATTCTTTAGCACATGTAGTAGATGAAGGAGTTGACTACCTTGTATGTGCTGCAGAAAAAACAGATCCATGCTATATGTTTGATTTTGATGGAAATCTTGTTAAAAAGTTATGGGATGGACCTGGTGGAGTTATGACCTTAGAACAATTCCCAAGTGATGAATTTATCTTAATGGCGACTTGGAAATTCTATGGGCCAAACGATTCTGCTTCTGCGAAAATTGTCTACTACACAAAAGAAGGGGATGAACTTAAGTGTAATGTATTATGTGATTTACCATTTGTTCATCGTTTTGGAATCATTAAAAGAAATGACACAAATTATTTAGTGGCTTGTACATTAAAGAGTGCACATGCATTTAAGAATGACTGGACATGTCCTGGTAGAATTTGGGTTGCTGAACTTCCAAAAGATATCAAACAATTCAACCAAGATAACCAATTAGAACTAACACCACTTGTAAGTGGCTTATATCGCAATCATGGATTTACCAAAGGACATGAAGATGGATATGACTATGCCATTGTTGGAAGTGATCAAGGTGTAATGAAAGTTGTTCCACCTGTTGATAAAGATGGGGAATGGACAGTTGAAACACTTCTTGAGATCCAAGCAAGTGACATGTTATATGAAGACTTTGATGGTGATGGAGAAAAAGAATTATTAGTGATGTCTCCATTCCATGGGGATACTTTAGAAGTGTATCATCTTAAAGATGGTAAATATGAAAAGGTATATACTCATCCAGAGAAACTACCATTCTTACACGCAATCTATGCATGTGAAATTGATGGAAAGAAATATGGAATCATAGGAAACCGTGAAGGGGATCGTGTTCTATTTGCGATTTATTATGATAAAGACAAAAAGGATTACGCAATTGATTTATTAGATGAAGGTGCAGGACCAGCAAATGCGATGTTCTATAAAGATGGTGATAAGAATATGGTAATGGCTGCGAATCGTGAGACAAATGAAATTGCGATTTATGAATTGAAGGGTGAATAAAATGTTAGAAGATCTAAAGAAAAAAGTATGGGAAGCGAATTTATTGCTTCCAAAGTATAACCTTGTCGTATTCACATGGGGAAATGTATCAGGTATTGATCGTGAAAAGAATTTGATGGTTATTAAACCTTCTGGTGTTGAATATGATGAGATGAAACCTGAAGATATGGTTGTGATTGATGTTGCGACTGGAGAAAAAGTAGAAGGGGATTTAAATCCTTCTTCGGATACAGATACACATTTAGTGCTCTATCGTAACTTCCCTAATCTAGGAGGAATTGTCCATACACATAGTAAGTGGGCAGTATCCTTTGCACAAGCTGGAATGGGTATTCCTGCGATGGGCACAACACATGGAGATTATTTCTATGGTGAAATTCCTTGCACAAGAAAGATGACACCAGAAGAAATTGCAGGTCGATATGAGTTAGAAACAGGGAATGTGATTGTTGAAACATTCAAGGAAAAAGGATTGAATGCAGATTATGTTCCAGGTGTATTAGTTCATAGTCATGGACCTTTCACTTGGGGAACGGATCCATTCAATGCAGTGCATAACTCGGTTGTTATGGAAGAAGTTGCCTTTATGGATCTACATGCACTTATGCTTAATCCAGAAGCAGGTGTTATGCAACAAGAATTACTTGATAAGCATTTCTTAAGAAAACATGGACCAAATGCATATTATGGTCAAAAGAAGAAATAAAAGGAGAACAAAACATGCAAGAGTATACAATTCGCGCAATTAACACAGGTTTAGTAACAGCGAGTAAAAGAAACTATTTGTATCACAACACAACGCATAAATATTATTTAAAACCAGATGAAGATGATGTCGCAATTCTTCCAACTGCTTGTTTCTTAGTTGAAGGAAATGGGAAAAAGATTATGGTTGATACAGGGATGTCGAGTACAGAAATCGCTGATAAATACCATCATCCAGGTTCTGTTCAAAAAGAAGGAATGGATTTACCTTCACAATTAAGAAAACTTGGAATTGAACCATCTGAAATTACAGATATTATCTTTACACACTTACATTGGGACCATGTTTATTATTTACCTGAGTTCACAAATGCGAAGTTATATGTTCAAAGAAAAGAATATGAATTCGCTAAGAATCCAATCGCTCTTTACTATAAATCTTATGAAGATCCTCGTTTAGAGATTGAACCTAGAATTCATCCTCAATGGGAAGGAAGAGAGTTTGAACTATTAGATGGAGAATGTGAAATCTTTGATGGTATTAGTGTATATCCTACACCTGGTCACTCTGTAGGACATCAAAACGTAGTCGTTCATACAAAAGAAGGAGATTATCACTGCTGTGGTGACTTAATGTTCACATTAGATAACCTTAAACCAGTTCCTGAAATTGGATATGAAGTTACACCTCCTTCAAGATATGTGGATATCGTTGATGAATGGAATAGTTTAGTAGAAGTAAAGAAACGTGTTGCGAGTGATAAGTTTGTCTTATGTGCACACGCTCCTGAAATGCTAGAACTATGTGATTCTGGAAAAGTATTAGGAGAATAAAATGTCTAAAGTAGTTGCACTATTAGAATCATTAGATACAAAACTTGAAGAAGCTTTATTCATGAAGGAAAGAATCCTTGAACAAGGCTTAGAAGTTTTATTGATTGATAATAGTACAAAAGGATTGGATATTAATAAAGGTGATTATACACCTGTAGATATTCTTCAAACGATTCATATTACAAGAGAAGAGTTTGAAGGGATGAATAAACCAAATCGTTTAGAAACGATGACAAGTGCTCTTATGGCATTACTTCCAAAACTTTATGAAGAAAAGAAGATTGATGGGGTAATGTCAATTGGAGGAGGACAAAATGGGAATATGGCATCACGTGCGATGAAGATGCTACCAATAGGATTCCCCAAAATTGTATCCTCTACTTTAGCTTGTGGTGTACGCCAACTGGAACAATTTGTAGGAGAAAAAGATATCTTTGTTTATCCTACAATCGCAGATATTTCTGGTTTAAATCCAATCACCAAAACCATCATTCGTAATGTTTGTTCGGCAATGGTTGGACTCGTAAATGGTGGATATATTTATCCAAATACAGTAGGTCGAAAAGTAATCGCTGCGACTATGTTAGGAGAAACCACTAAGAGTACAGAACGTTCTCTTCGTTTAATTAAAGAAGGGACAGATTATGAATCGGTTGTGTTCCACGCAAATGGTGTTGGTGGAAGATGTATGGAAGCACTGATTGAAGAAGGACGTATTGATGGAGTGATTGATTTTACGACACATGAAATTACATGTGAAGTATTAGGTGGATATTGTGCAGGTGCACATAATCGTTTATTAAAAGCTCTTGAATATGAACTTCCAATGGTTGTTGTACCTGGTGGACTTGATATGATTGATTATTATATTGATGAATCAGGTAGTAGCTTACCAAAAGATTTAGACCAAAGAAAACAAGTTAAACACAATTCCGTTATCTTACACTGTAAAGTGTTAAAAGAAGAAATGAAGGAAATTGTGGAACTTGTTTGTGAAAGGTTAAGCCACGCAAAAAAACCGGTTACGGTAGTAGTACCGATGAAAGGGTGTTGTGAGACGACATCTCCTGGAGGACCTTGCTATGATTCAGAAGTGGATGAAGTGATGGTTGAAACATTCAAAAGATGTATTCCAGATAACGCTAAACTTGTACTTGTAGATTGTAGTGTTATGGATGATGAATTATCGGATGTTGTCGCAAAAGAATTTAAAGAGTTAACACAAACTTATCATTGGTAAGAAGTAGATCAAATCCTACCTAGGTACTATAGGTAGGATTTTATTATGGTTTGATAGGTAAAAGTGTGATACTGTAAGTCCAGTGATATTATGAAATATTCGATATTGAAATACTTTCCAGTAATAGAAGAGAATGGAAATACCTATTGTGGTGGAAACCAAGAATGGTATGGACAAGAATGGCAAAGAAAAGCAGGATGTGCTTCCGTTTGTGGAGCGAATATTGCGACCTATTATTGGAAGAAAGAAAATCATCATACAGACACTTTCTCAAAAACTGACTATATTGAAAGAATGTCACAACTCTATAAATATATGAAACCTGGTATGAGAGGGTTTCCAGATCCTTATAAATTCTTATCTCGCTTTTTAAAATATCAAAATAGTAAAGGATATATCTGTAAGGGAAGTATATACCATGATTGGAAATCTTATCTTCAGGCAAAACAATATATCATTCAATCTTTAAAAGAGGAAAATCCAGTTGCGTTATTAATCTTAATGCATACAGCTCCTGTGATGAAAGAAAACAATTGGCATTGGATGACAATTGTAGAATATGATGATGAACAAGAAACCTTTTCGATCTCAAATTTAGGAAAGATAGAAACCTATAAAGCAGAAGAAGTATTTGAACCATTAAAAGGAAACCAAGTTTGGTTAGTCTCTTTTGAACAACCTCAATTTATGTAATAATAAAACTACCAGGAGATTCGTTATGAAAAAGATCATCGTATTATTCGTGATGGGAGTTTTATTGGTAGGTGGATGTAGTCCACAAACTTCTGTAACACAAGAAGTAAGTACACCAACTCCTACACCAAATGAAACCACAAGTGCACCTGTCGAAACTACAAGTACACCTATTGAATCTTCGACAGATTTAACCGAAGAATATCTTAATCAGATGGAAGAGTATGAACTTTTAAGATATGGCTTCTTAGGTACAATCAATTCAGAACATAATCTAGAAGAGGTTATTGAAAGAGCTTCTACCTTTGATGGATTAGAATTTGTAAAAGAGTTAAAAAAAGATAGTATCTACTATGGTAAGCGAGGAGAAGAAAGTGATAATGTCTATCTCTTAGTTCCAAAGAAAGATGTTGGATTAAAAATTGGTGAATATAGTTGGTACGCAGATCAAATAGTAGGATCCTACTATTATGAAGGAGAAGGTGGAAAACCAATCCTATTTATTGAATCAAGTGAACAAGCAAAACCAATTAGTAGGGTTTTGATAGAGACTGGAAGGGATTCCTTACCGATGTATACTGGTTTCAATATAACAACAGGTATGCTACGAACCGCTTTCTTGATGGGTGTTGTAGATATTACACCATATGAGAAGTTTACAACTGCAGAAGTACCATCCTATTCCCAAGCAATCTTCGATATCATGCAAAGTGTTCCTGAAATAATGGAGATTGAAGAGAATGGTGGAAGTGTTTCCATGAGTAGTGAAGAAATCTTCTTTGAAGATGAAATCTATGCACATATATATACAAGAGATAAAGATGGAAATGATGTCTACTATGGAATATCACCGAGTACTGGTTCTGTCGTTAAGACAAAGGATCACGTAGAGTGGACCATCGTAAAATAAACAATAGGAACCTCTCATTGAGAGGTTTTTTCTTGCAATCCTAGGTACCTTTTATTAAAATGCTTAATGTATTTATTGGAGTATTTAAATGAATGGTGAATTATGGGAATTGTTTGTGGATTCCTTTTGGAAAATACTATTACCTGGTTTAAAATGGACGATACCTTTAACGGTATTAGCTTTTTCTTTTGCGATGATTATTGCGGTTATTGTCGCAATGATTAATTATGCGAATGTACCAATCTTAAAACCAATTACACGTTTCTATATTTGGATTATTAGGGGAACTCCTTTAATCGTACAATTGATGATTGGATACTTTGGTTTAAACAATATTGGGATAAAGATTGATGCTTTTCCTGCTGCTGTTTTAGTCTTCTCTTTAAATGAAGGGGCTTATTGTGCAGAGACAATGCGTGCTGCTTTAGAGGCTGTACCTACAGGGCAATTTGAAGCAGGATATTGTGTAGGAATGAATTACTTACAAATCATGTGGCATATCGTCTTACCACAAGCTTTTAGAACGGCTTTTCCACCATTATCAAATTCTTTAATTGGAATGGTAAAAGATACATCTTTAGCAGCGAATATAACAGTAACCGAAATGTTTTTTGCAGCCCAAAGAATTGCGGGGAGAACCTATAAATTTATGTTGTTATATGTAGAGGTTGCTTTAATCTATTTAATCTTTTCAACTGTACTTACATGGGTTCAATCCTATGGTGAAAAGAAACTAAATGCGTATGGAGCGAACAAAGGATAATATGAGATTATTAGAAGTCAAAAATATTAA